>NZ_JAWPBF010000022.1:0-56715 GCF_033341895.1 Citrobacter sp. HN-141
TCGGTGGAGCTGCATGACAAAGTCATCGGGCATTATCTGAACATAAAACACTATCAATAAGTTGGAGTCATTACCCATCGTCAAAAGCTATTTAGTAACATTGATGTAAATTAAAAAACGATCAATATCATAAAGTTAGGTGAATGCTGACCGATAAGGATATCTGTCTGAAGAAAACTGTCTCCAGGGAGAAAATATGTTCTTGCATAACGTAAAGATTCGCTCGAAATTATTTATCGCGTTTGGTTTGTTTATTGTACTGATGATGGTGAGTTCGGGCCTTTCGCTGTTGAGTCTGGATCGTAGTAACAGTGGGATGCAGAACATCATTACCAATGACTATCCGATTACGGTAAAAGCCAATCTGCTCATTGATAATTTTCAGGAGTTTGTCAGTACTCAACAATTGATGTTATTGGATGAGGAAGGCAAATGGACCCAGGCGTCCCAGAAAAAGCTCGATACCATCAGCCAGCAAATTTCTGCTCTGCTGGATGGGCTGAGTGCTGCGCCGCTCAATGATGCCTCCAAAAAAATTGTTGCGGATATCCGCGATGTGCGTGAGCAGTATCTGGCTTCCCGATTCCGAATTCTGCAGGCGCTGCAGAATCACGATCGCTCCGGTGCGATGCACGAGATGATGACCCGCACGGTGAATGTGCAGCAGGCGTATAAAGCAAAAGTGCAGGAATTGATCGCCATTGAAGATGCCCAGATGCAGAAGGCGGGCGCTCAGGTGGAATATGATTTCCACACTAATCGTGCGCTGTTGATTACTCTGGCGCTGATCAGCATTGCCGCTGGTTGTGTGATGGGTTGGTATATTGTGCGCTCAATTACCCGACCCCTTAATGAAGCCGTGCAGTTTGCCGAGGCGATTGCGCAGGGCGACCTTACTCGCAGCATCAGTATGGAACAGAAGGATGAGACCGGTGTGCTGCTGCAAGCGCTGATGGCAATGAAAACCCGACTGTTAGAGATTGTCGAGGAAGTGCAAAACGGCTCCGAGAATATCTCTGCGGCGGCGGCACAGATTGTCGCGGGTAATCAGGATTTGGCTGCGCGTACCGAAGAACAGGCAAGCTCGGTAGAACAGACCGCGGCGTCGATGGAACAAATTACCGCGACGGTCAAAACGACGGCAGACCATACCCATGAAGCGACGAAGCTGTCTACGGGAGCGGCGACGGTCGTGAAAAACAACGGTGAGATGATGAATCAGGTGACGCAGAAAATACGCGTGATTAATGAAACCTCTAACCGTATGTCAGAAATTATCAACCTGATCGATTCGATTGCTTTTCAAACTAATATTTTGGCGCTGAATGCGGCTGTCGAAGCGGCGCGCGCCGGTGAGCACGGGCGTGGTTTCGCAGTAGTTGCCGGAGAAGTGCGTCAACTGGCGCAAAAAAGCGCATCGTCTGCCAGTGAGATCCGCAATCTGATTGAAGACTCCACCAGCCAAACCCGGGAAGGACTGGCGCTGGTTGAAAAAGCCAACGCGTTGATCACTGGAATGGTCACTAACGTTGAAGAAATGGATGTGATATTGCGGGAAATCGGTCAGGCCAGCCGCGAGCAGACGGACGGTATTTCGCAGATTAACAGTGCGATTGGCCTGATCGACACCACCACGCAACAGAACTCCTGTCTGGTAGAGGAGTCCGTTGCGGCAGCGGCGTCATTAAACGAACAGGCATTACACTTAAAAGAAATGATTAAAGTGTTCCGCGTGCGTAAAGAGGACGCGCAGCCTGCTTAATCAAGCTGGGTGATGTCCAGCGATGCGCGATCGATAATACCGATGATCTTCTTGATTTGCGCTTCGCTGGTGTCACCGTGATTGACCCGCAGATCCAGCACGGCTTTAAAATTCTCCAGTGCTCTTTTCATCTGTGGATTCTTGCGTAATTCAAAGCCGACACAGCGTGCTTTAATACGTTCGTGGATATGTTCCAGATGTTCCTGGTTCTCTTCCAGCCATTGCAGACCTTGCTCCGTGATTGTGATTTGCTTACGTCCGCCTTCCTCGTCACGGATGGCGATAAGCGACTGATCCTGCAAGAAATCCAGTGTCGGGTAAATCACGCCCGGGCTTGGGGTGTAATTACCCTGAGTCAATGTTTCAATGGCTTTGATTAGCTCATAACCGTGACTGGCATCGCGGGTCAAAATGTCGAGAATCACCAGACGTAATTCGCCGTGGCCGAAGAAACGCTGACGTCGACCGCCACCACCGCCGCGACCGTGGCGGTGTCCGCAGCCATGCTCATGGTGGTGTTCTTTGTTACAGCCTTCGTGATGACGTTCTTCACCTTTACAGCAACCTTCGTGGTGTTCACTGTGATGACCTTCGTGGCGATGCCCTTCACCCTTACAGCAGCCTTCGTGCTGGTGTTCTGTATGTTTGCAGCACCCTTCATGATGATCTTGCATCATTCATCTCCTGATGTTGTTTCGATATATCTAATTTATATCTAAACTTTTTATATTTGCAAGTTAATGTAGAAATATTAATTTAATTTATTGATATACATGTATTTATTTTTTATCGCGGTATTTTTGAAACTCTGTCCAGACCCTATCAAAAAAGTTCTTGCAATATTCTCAATTAGCAATCATTATCATTTGTAATTTATTTAGATATATCTAATCTCTGTCACGAAGGCGAAAAAATGACAAATAACACTTCACGCTATCCACAGCGCGTTCGCAATGAGCTGCGCTTCCGTGAACTGACCGTCCTGCGGGTTGAACGTATCAGCGCGGGTTTCCAGCGCATTGTATTGGGCGGTGACGCTCTGGATGGTTTCAGCTCACAGGGTTTTGACGACCACACCAAGGTCTTTTTCCCTGAGCCGGGCAGTCACTTTGTGCCACCCGTGGTGACGGATGAGGGGATTGTCTGGCCAGAGGGTGTACGCCCGGTATCCCGTGATTACACGCCGTTGTATGACCCGGCACGCCATGAACTGGCGCTGGATTTTTATATCCACGATGGCGGGGTGGCGAGTACGTGGGCGATGAATGCGCGTGAAGGTGACAAATTGACGATTGGCGGACCGCGTGGCTCGCTGGTGGTACCAGAAGACTATGCGTACCAGGTTTACGTGTGTGATGAATCTGGAATGCCAGCGCTACGTCGTCGGCTGGAGGCGATCGGTTGTTTAGCGGTACGTCCAAACGTGACGGCGCTGGTCAGCGTACGCGATGCAGCGTATCAGGATTATTTTGCTCATCTCGACGGTTTTTCGATTCAGTGGTTTGTCGGCCATGACGAACAGGCAGTGAATGAGCAGCTTTCACTGCTGACCGTGCCTGCACAGGATTATTTCATCTGGATAACTGGCGAAGGAAAAGTGGTGAAAAACCTGAGCGCCCGCTTTGCTACTGAGGTTTTCGATCAGCAGTTGGTGCGTGCCGCGGCTTACTGGCATCAACGGTCGGAACGTTAATTAATAATGTGACGGTGAAACGCCAAACGCCTGGCGGAATGCATAACTAAACGCTGCGGTGCTTGAATATCCTACATCGAGCGCCACGGCGGTTACGCTTTTATTTTTCTTCAGCATGAGTACAGACTCCAGAATTCGCATTTTTTGCTTCCAGACGCTGAAGGGTAATCCGGTTTCTTTTTTGAAATGACGCGAAAAGGTGCGGGCAGACATACCCAAATGTTGTGCCCAATACTCTACTGAATGTTCCAGCGCCGGAGACGCTTGTATTGTTCGGCATACATTGGTTAATTCGCGATCCTGCGGCCAGGGTAATACAAAGGCGACCTCTGGTAATTGCAGAATAATGTCCACCAGCACACTGACCAGTTTGCCTTCTTTTGACTGGCTATCATAATGACCTGAAATTGAATTCGTGGCGTAATGAATAAACTCTCTGGCGAAATCACTGATCGCCACGACTTTACACTCATGGATACTTTCTTCGAGAAAGCCCGGTTTAATATCCAGATTCTCTAAATGCACATCATCCAGCGCCCAAACTGCATGCTCAGTATTATTGGGGATCCAGATGCCGTAATGCGCGGGGATTATCCAGCACTTGCCGGCGACATCAATGCGCATACTGCCTTTGCGGGCAAAATGAAACTGCATAAAAGCGTGCGAGTGCTGCGGAACATGGTGGTTGGCTTCAAGGACATAAGAGCGAAAGTAAACGTCCTGCGGCAGTTCTGCCATGGAGTCGTCCGGGAAGGAATTCCAATGTTTATGTATGAGCGTTTCCATATTGAATTCGATTCTGCTTGCGGTGAGGTGGCCGCTGCTCGATAGATCTTGTCCGCAAATCATAATACATACATTCTTTTTTCCATAATAATCTTGCGTAATAATTAATAGCCCACTTTTGGTAAATACCATGAACACGCTTTGTTCAGACGCTGTCATCGTCAATGAAACAAATGATAACTGGACCCGAATGGGAAAAGAGCTGCTCCAACAAGCAGATATTCAGATCAATGGTTCCCGCCCCTGGGACATTCAACTTCATCATGCCGGTTTCTTTAAACGGGTGCTGCAACAAGGCTCCCTGGGGCTTGGCGAAAGCTATATGGAAGGCTGGTGGGACTGCGAACGTCTCGATGTTCTGTTCTGCAAAATCCTGAAAGCAAAACTCGACCAGCAAATGCCGGGAAATCTGAAGGATATATTGCGTATTGCCAGCGCCCGCCTGTTTAATTTGCAGTCTCGCAGTCGTGCGTGGATTGTCGGTAAAGAACACTACGATATTGGCAACGATCTCTTTGCGCTGATGCTGGATCCCCACATGCAATATTCCTGTGGTTACTGGAAAGAGGCTACCACCTTAGAAGACGCGCAAAACGCCAAATTAAAAATGATTTGCGAGAAGCTGCAACTGAAACCGGGTATGCGTTTACTGGATATTGGTTGCGGTTGGGGTGGACTGGCCGAATATGCGGCGCGCCATTATGGCGTGGCGGTAGAAGGCGTCACTATCTCGAAAGAGCAGCAAAAAATGGCGCAGCAGCGCTGTGAAGGCCTGGATGTGACCATCCTGCTTCAGGATTATCGTGACCTCGATAAGCACTACGATCGTATTGTCTCCGTGGGGATGTTTGAACACGTCGGGCCGAAAAACTACGACACCTATTTCAGCATCGCCGACCGTTGTTTAAAACCGGACGGATTGTTCCTGCTACATACCATCGGCAGCAATAAAAAAGGGATGAGCGTTGATCCGTGGATCAATAAATATATTTTCCCGAATGGCTGCTTACCGGCGATTTCTCATATTGCTGAAGCCAGCGAGTCGCGATTCGTGATGGAAGACTGGCATAACTTTGGCAGTGACTATGATAAAACGCTGATGGCCTGGCATGCGCGGTTTAATCAGGCGTGGCCGGAGCTGTCATCGCGTTATTCCGCGACCTTCAGAAGGATGTTCAATTATTACCTGTGCGCTTGTGCCGGAGCGTTCCGCGCCAGAGATATTGAGCTGTGGCAAGTCTTGTTTAGCCGGGGCGTAGAAGGCGGTATTCGCGTTTATCGTTAATATTAAGCCGGATGGCGGCGCAAACGCCTTCCGGCCTACAACCGCGTGCAAACGGTAGGCCTGATAAGCGCAGCGCATCAGGCATTTCTTCGCCGGATGGCGGCGTAAGCGCCTTATCCGGCCTACAAAGGTTTGCACTCGTAGGCCTGATAAGCGAAGCGCATCAGGCACTTATGGCTTATCCCAACTCACTCTCTGCCAGTGCTTTAAATACCATGGCGACGGCGTGTGCACCGGGGTCCATATTGCCCAGCAGGCTTTCACCGCTGAGATACGACGCGCGACCCGCGTTGGCTTTGCTCGACAGACAGGTACGCTCTGCGCCTGCCTGTGCGGCGTCAAAAGCGGCTTGCAGGTTTTGTGGTTGTGCCAGCAGAGACGTCAGCGCGGGTTGCAGCGCATCAATCATCGTACGGTCACCCTCGTCTGCACCACCGTAGAACTTCATCTGCGCCAGCCCTGTGTTCAGGGCTTCGGCAATATCAGCCCCTTGCTCCAGCTTCTGCCCGGCGGCGGTAAAGAAGATTGACATCAGTACGCCGCTGGACCCGCCCATCACCACGGTCAGGCGTTCGCCGATCAGGGCGAACAGCGTGGCGAGGTTATCCAGAGGAAGCTGCTGACGATGCAGCAGGTCAGCGATTTCACGTGCACCAGCGGCAAAAGTTGAACCCGTATCACCATCGCCGACTTTGGCATCCAGCGCGTTGAGGTGTGTTTCCAGATCGGAAAGCGTTCCGGTGACCTGCTCAATAATCCCGGCGACCAGCGTGTTGGCTGAAGGCTGGAATTCGACGCGCGCGCTGCGCTGCGATGATGGCACACAGTTGATTTCGCGTGGTGGGACAGGCGTCGGCCAGCTGCTGGTTTCGACTTCGGTTAACAGCGCTTTTTCGATGCTCTCTTCCAGTACGATGGCGGTCAGCGAGAAACCTTTCATATCCAGGGCGGTGACCAGCGAGGCCGGGCCAATCAGCCAGTCGATACGCGGATGCAGTGGGCTGTTTGCCAGTTCCCGAGTGATGATAGCCATTTCAGCAACGGACACGCCGCCCAGATTATTAATCATCACCGCCAGACGGCCGGTTTCCGGCAGTGCCGCCATCAGTTTATCGACCATCAGGGTCACCACCTGCGCACTATTTTGGGTAGCGATAACCGAGGCGCCAGGCTCGCCGTGAATGCCCATGCCCAGTTCGGCATGGCCTGCATGATGACGCGGTGCGGCGTCGGTTTCCTGCGGCAAATGGCAACTGGAAATGGCGACGCCCAGGCTGAAGGTGTTACTTGCTGCATACTGCGCTTCACGCAGGACGGTGGCGAGGTTGTAGCCGCGTTCAGCGAAATAGCCTGCCACTTTATGTACCAGGATAGTGCCCGCAATCCCGCGAGGGTGCTTGTTATCCGGCAGGGAGATATCGTCGCCGACAATCAGCATTTCGACGTTATAGCCAAGGCGGCGTGCTTTTTCGGCGGCGAGGCCGAAGTTAAGACGATCGCCGGTGTAATTTTTAACGATCAACAGACAGCCTGCCTCGCCAGTTACCGCCTGGATTGCGGTCAGCACTGCATCTACGCTCGGGGACGCAAACACGTCGCCACAGACTGCCGCGGTCAACATCCCTTTGCCGATAAAGCCAACGTGGGCGGGTTCGTGTCCTGAGCCGCCACCGGAGATCACCGCCACGTTATCTTTGTTGAGATCGCGACGAACCACGATGCGAATAGCCGGATCGCTTTCCAGACGCGCCAGATTGTTCCACGGACTGGTGATAATCGTACCGTCGATGACGTCGTTAACGAGTTGGGTACGCTGATTAAAAAAGAATTGAGACATAACGGCTCCTCGAGGTTGAGTGTAAGACAAACCCCCGAATGCATTGTCATGGTGCGGAGGCGATGGGGAGATTCTGGCGGAGTCAGCGTGGAAAAAAACAGCGGCAAAATGAGTTTCATTACGGAACGTAATTGTTATTTTTTGTTCCGTAATGGAACGTATTTGTGCGAGGAACGATCACAATGCGAGCCCGCTCGACTTTTTTATCGCCTTTTCAGTGTTGGCCACACTGCACAGTAAACGTTTTGTTACTGCTTTTAACGGCGTCAGAGAGGGGCAAAGGGAATTTGATCTTCGCGTTCTGCAAGGATTTGTCGGTAAATGAACGGATCGGGATCGCAAACCCCAGTATTTTTATGGTTAATCGTTTCAATATGGAACGCATGTTATTTTTATCTGTTTCATATCAGAACAAAAAGACGAATGATTTTTTTGTTCCCGCCTCGCCATACAGTTATTGCATCGCTCCGGTACCTCCCGTTTTCGCCGTTCGCAACAGGCTAAACAGGTTAACGCCAGGGCTCACCATGTAAAAACATGTACTTATTTGAGGATGAAAGGAATGCTAAAAGTTATTCAATCTCCAGCCAAATATCTCCAGGGTCCTGACGCTTCTACCTTATTTGGTCAATACGCTAAAAATCTGGCAGACAGCTTTTTCGTGATTGCGGATGACTTCGTCATGAAACTGGCGGGAGACAAAGTACTCAATGGCCTGCACAGCCACGGTATTAGCTGCCACGCGGAACGCTTCAATGGCGAATGCAGCCATGTTGAAATTAATCGCCTGATTGCCATTCTGAAGCAGCACGGTTGCCGTGGTGTGGTTGGGATTGGCGGTGGGAAAACGCTGGATACCGCCAAAGCGATTGGCTACTACCAGAAACTGCCGGTGGTGGTGATTCCAACTATCGCCTCAACGGATGCGCCAACCAGTGCGCTGTCTGTTATCTACACCGAAGCCGGTGAGTTCGAAGAATATCTGATCTACCCGAAAAACCCGGATATGGTTGTCATGGATACGGCAATTATCGCCAAAGCGCCGGTACGTCTGCTGGTGGCCGGGATGGGCGATGCGCTCTCGACCTGGTTTGAAGCAAAAGCGTGTTTTGATGCCAGAGCGACCAGCATGGCGGGGGGACAGTCCACGGCGGCAGCCCTGAGCCTGGCGCGCTTGTGCTATGATACGCTGCTGGCAGAAGGTGAAAAGGCGCGTCTGGCGGCACAGGCTGGCGTGGTGACCGATGCTCTGGAACGTATCGTGGAAGCGAACACCTATCTCAGCGGTATTGGCTTTGAAAGCAGTGGTCTTGCGGGGGCACACGCCATCCATAATGGCTTCACCATTCTGGAAGAGTGCCACCATTTGTATCACGGTGAAAAAGTGGCGTTTGGTACGCTGGCGCAACTGGTACTGCAGAACAGCCCGATGGAAGAGATCGAAACGGTGCTGAATTTCTGCCAGAAAGTGGATCTGCCGGTAACGCTGGCGCAAATGGGCGTGAAAGACGGCATCGACGCTAAGATTATGGCCGTTGCGAAAGCCACCTGCGCGGAAGGTGAAACCATTCACAATATGCCGTTCCCGGTGACGCCTGAAAGCGTCCATGCCGCTATTCTGACGGCAGACCTGCTGGGACAGCAGTGGCTGGCGCGTTAATCAGACGTCGGTAAGTCCTTTATTCGGCATCTTCTCCCCCTCTGACAGTCTCTGCCGGAGGGGTTGTCTATGGTAAAACAGCGGAAATGGATATGACGGCGCACACTCATGGCATCGGGAAGGAAGTCTCTTCGGTCATTGCTCAGTCATGGCATCGTTGCAGCAAGTTTATGCAACGGGAAACCTGGCAGGCACCGCATCAGGCGCAGGGACTGACTTTTGCGTCGATTTGTCGCCGTAAGACTGCGCTGCTGACGATTGGGCAGGCCGCGCTGGAAGATGCCTGGGAGTTTATGGATGGACGTCCGTGCGCGCTGCTGATTCTGGATGAATCGGCTTGTATTCTCAGCCGGTGCGGCGATCCGCAGACGGTGGAACAGCTGGCGGAGCTTGGCTTTCGTGACGGTAGCTACTGTGCGGAAAGCATTATCGGCAGTTGTGCGCTATCGCTGGCAACGATGCCAGGGCAGCCGACAAAAACCTCTGGCGATCAGCATTTTAAGCAGGCGCTGCATCCGTGGTCGTTCTGCTCTACCCCGGTCTTTGATAACCATGGGCGGCTGTTTGGCTCCATCTCCCTGTGCTGCCTGGTGGAGCATGAGTGCGTTTCCGATCTCTCCCTGACGCTGGCGATTGCCAGAGAAGTCGGCAACTCTTTGCTGACCGACAGCCTGTTGGCCGAATCTAACCGCCATCTTAATCAGATGTATGGGCTGTTAGAGAGCATGGATGATGGCGTAATGGCATGGAACGAGCAGGGCGTTCTGCAGTTTCTTAATGCCCGTGCCGCTTTGCTTTTACATCTGGATGCACAGGCCAGCCAGGGTAAAAACATTAATGACCTGGTTAATCTGCCCACCTTGCTGCGCCGGGCGATCAAGCATGCTCGCGGCCTGAATCACGTCGAAGTGACTTTCGAAAGCCAGCACCAGTTTGTTGATGCTGTTATTACTCTGAAACCCATTGTTGAAGAACAGGGCAACAGCTTTATTCTGCTGCTTCATCCCGTTGAACAAATGCGTCAGTTGATGACCAGCCAGCTCGGGAAAGTCAGCCACACCTTTGAACAGATGTCGACGGATGACCCGGAAACCCGTCGGTTGATCCATTTTGGTCGCCAGGCGGCACGAGGGAGTTTCCCTATTCTGTTGTGTGGTGAAGAGGGAGTGGGTAAAGAGCTATTGAGCCAGGCTATTCACAATGAAAGCGAACGCGCCAGCGGGCCTTATATCGCCGTTAACTGCCAACTGTATGCCAACAGCGTGCTGGGGCAGGATTTTATGGGCAGTGCGCCAACCGATGATGAAAACGGTCGGCTGAGCCGCCTTGAGCTGGCGAACGGCGGTACGCTGTTTCTGGAAAAAATTGAGTATCTGGCACCCGAGTTGCAATCCGCGTTGTTGCAGGTTATCAAGCAGGGGGTATTGACCCGCCTTGATGCCCGCCGCCTGATCCCGGTCGATGTGAAAGTGATTGCCACTACCACGGTTGATCTCGCCAACCTGGTGGAGCAAAACCGCTTTAGCCGCCAACTGTATTACGCGTTACACTCCTTTGAAATTGTTATTCCACCGCTGCGGGCACGGCGTAACAGCATTCCGGCGCTGATTCATACACGCTTAAATAGCCTGAAAAAACGCTTTTCATCCAGTCTGAAGCTGGACGATGACGCGCTGGCACAACTGGTTGCCTACTCGTGGCCGGGCAATGATTTTGAGCTCAACAGCATTATCGAAAATATCGCTATCAGTAGCGACAATGGCCATATTCGCCTGAGTAATCTGCCTGATTATCTGTTTGCCGAACGTCCAGGCCTGGAGACTGCATCATCGCTGCTGCCAGCCAGCCTGACGTTTACCGCCATCGAAAAAGAGGCGATTATCCATGCCGCCCGCGTCACCAGCGGACGTGTGCAGGAAATGTCGCAACTGCTGAATATTGGCCGCACCACCTTGTGGCGCAAGATGAAACAGTACGACATCGATGCCAGCCAGTTTAAGCGCAAACATCTGGAGTAGTTTCTTCGATCCTCGCCATCGAGAAGAGGGCGTCGGACAGACGATTGATGTAACGCTTAAGCTCATCACGCAGCGTCAACGTTCTGTCCATGGCGATGAGGAGCCGCTCCAGCCGACGTGCCAGCGTGCGCGCAACATGCAACTGTGCCGATGCGAGGTTTTTCCCCGGAATAACAAACTCTTTTAGCGGACCGCTTTGCGTCATATTGCGATCAATAAGCTGCTCCAACGCCTGAATATCCTCGGGGCTAATCGTCTGCGTTAAGCGGGTAAGTCCTTTCTCATCGCTGGCGAGTTCTGCACCCAGTACAAACAGCGTCTTCTGGATGGTATGTAAATCCTGGCGAAGCGCTGTCAGGCGTGTGCTGGCGTAGCAGACGCCAAGCTGGGAAATCAGTTCGTCCACGGTGCCATAGGCATTCACGCGGATATCATCTTTGTCGATACGGCTGCCGCCAAACAGCGCGGTCGTGCCCTTATCACCCGTGCGGGTATAGATACGGTACATTTATTTTATCTCGCTGAAAGGAAGCACTTTGACCAGTTGACCGGCATTGGCGCCAAGCGTGCGGATCTGCGCCATTCCGGCGGTGATATGACCACGGACCAGCGCCCGATCCTCGGGCAACTGGGCGTGGGTTAAAGCAATATCACCCGTGGCGTTGAGACCAAGACCGACACGTAGCGTTGAGCTTTTGGCCGCAAGTTTGCTCAACGCCAGCGCACAGTCATTCTCGTCGCAACAGACAGTCCTGCACGGGACGCCTTGCTCTTCCAGTCCCCAGCACAGTTCATCAAGCGCGCGGGTATCCTGCCAGCGTGGGTGATAAAACAGATGTACGCCCGGTGATGAAAGTGACATTGCGCCCCCTTTGGATTAGAAAGCCTGACGGAAGATTTCAGCGATCTCTTTCTCGTTCCCTTTACGCGGGTTCGAGAACGCGTTGCCGTCTTTCAGCGCCATTTCTGCCATGTAAGGGAAATCGGCTTCTTTGACGCCCAGCTCCTGCAAATGCTGTGGAATACCAATATCAGCGGAAAGACGGGCGATGGCGTGAATGGCCAGCTCAGCGGCATCCATGATTGACAGCCCGTCGGTGTTCTCGCCCATAAACTCAGCGATATCGGCAAATTTCTCCGGGTTGGCGATGAGGTTATAACGGGCTACATGTGGCAGCAGTACCGCATTGGCCACGCCGTGCGGCATGTCGTACAGACCACCGAGCTGGTGTGCCATCGCATGAACATAGCCGAGGTTGGCGTTGTTGAAAGCCATACCGGCCAGCAGAGAGGCGTAGGCCATATTTTCACGGGCTTTCAGGTTGCTGCCCAGCGCAACGGCCTGGCGCAAGTTACGGGCGATCAGACGGATCGCCTGGATAGCGGCGGCATCGGTGACCGGGTTAGCATCTTTGGAAATGTAAGCTTCCACGGCGTGGGTCAGCGCGTCCATCCCGGTCGCGGCGGTAAGTGGTGCTGGTTTACCGAGCATCAGCAGCGGGTCATTAATGGAAACCGACGGCAGGTTACGCCAGCTGACAATCACAAACTTCACTTTGGTTTTGGTATTGGTCAGCACGCAGTGGCGGGTGACTTCGCTGGCGGTACCCGCGGTGGTATTGACCGCAACGATTGGCGGCAGCGGATTGGTCAGCGTTTCAATCCCGGCGTAGCTGTAGAGATCGCCTTCGTGCGTGGCTGCGATACCGATACCTTTACCGCAGTCATGCGGGCTACCGCCGCCGACGGTAACGATGATATCGCACTGCTCTTTACGAAATACCTCCAGACCGTCGCGCACGTTGGTGTCTTTAGGGTTCGGCTCTACGCCGTCAAAGACGACCACCTCAATCCCGGCTTCACGCAGATGCGCCAGCGTTTTATCTACTGCACCGTCTTTTATCGCCCGCAGACCTTTATCGGTGACCAGCAGCGCTTTTTTACCGCCTAATAGTTTGCAACGTTCGCCGACAACGGAAATAGCATTTGGGCCAAAAAAGTTAACATTCGGCACAAGGTAATCAAACATACGATAGCTCATAATATACCTTCTTAGATTTAAATTATAATTCAGAGAAACAATTCAGTGCGGTCTCAGCCAATAATCTATCTTGTTCCACAGTACCGCCACTAACGCCGACAGCACCGATTGATTGTCCGTCAAATATAACAGGTAAACCGCCGCCAAAAATAACAATCCGCTGTTGGTTGGTGAGCTGTAAACCATATAGAGAAGCACCGGGTTGTACTGCGTCGGTAATTTCATGGGTGCCCTGCCGCAGACAGCAGGCGGTCCAGGCTTTATTGAGAGAAATATCACAACTGGTGACAAACGCCTCGTCCATGCGCTGTATCAGTAGCGTGTTTCCGCCGCGATCAACTACGGAAAAGACCACCGGAACGTTGATTTCAAGCGCTTTTGCCTCGACGGCAGTCGCCATTTTCTTTGCGGCCGCCAGCGTAATGGTGGTGATTTGTTGGCTCTTATTCACAGTATCTCCTGACAAGGTTGTAGGGCTGAGGTCGCAGAAAATATCGCGCTACAGCTATTTTTTCTCATTGGGTTTTCTGTATTTTCTCGCGATGCGTTATTAAGTCAATAGTGTGTATTTTTCTAAAATATTAAATTTTTTCCTGCGTTCGGCATTTATTGATAATGATCATTTAAGCGTGTCACAATTCTTCGTGGATATTCCCGTGGACCGTTTCAATATGAAACGCTGACATTTAAATATGTATCAAATTGGAACGTAATTAATTTTATTTTTTTATCGGCCTGCTCATTTAAAGTTCGGCTATTGCTGATAAAGGCGATTGCTGGGGTGGTAGAGCACCAGCGATACAGCCTGGCGTCCCTATTCTTTATCTTTTGAGTCTATAAACTATGAGAAGATCAAAACGATTCGAAGTCCTTGCGAAGCGTCCTGTAAATCAGGATGGGCTTATTGGCGAATGGCCGGAAGAAGGGCTGATCGCCATGGAAAGTCCCTACGATCCGGCCTCTTCTGTGAAGGTGGAAAAGGGTCGTATTGTTGAGCTGGACGGCAAGAGCCGCGCACAGTTCGACATGATTGACCGCTTTATTGCCGACTACGCGATAAACGTCGCTGAAACCGAGCGCGCCATGCAGCTCGACGCACTGGAGATCGCCAGAATGCTGGTGGATATCCACGTCAGTCGCGAAGAGATCATTGCCATTACTACCGCTATTACCCCGGCGAAAGCGGTGGAGGTGATGGCAAAAATGAACGTGGTAGAGATGATGATGGCGCTGCAAAAAATGCGCGCCCGACGCACCCCTTCTAACCAGTGTCACGTGACCAACCTAAAAGATAATCCGGTGCAGATTGCCGCCGATGCCGCTGAAGCGGGGATTCGTGGTTTTTCCGAACAGGAAACCACGTTCGGGATTGCCCGCTATGCGCCGTTTAACGCCCTGGCGCTGTTGGTCGGTTCTCAGTGCGGTCGTCCGGGCGTACTGACACAATGTTCCGTTGAAGAGGCTACTGAGCTGGAGTTGGGAATGCGCGGGTTAACCAGCTACGCCGAAACGGTGTCGGTCTACGGAACGGAATCGGTATTCACTGACGGCGACGATACGCCGTGGTCAAAAGCGTTTCTCGCCTCGGCCTATGCATCCCGCGGGCTGAAGATGCGCTATACCTCCGGTACCGGTTCGGAAGCCTTGATGGGCTATTCCGAGAGTAAATCGATGTTGTACCTGGAATCCCGCTGCATTTTCATTACCAAGGGCGCGGGTGTGCAGGGGCTGCAAAACGGGGCGGTCAGTTGTATCGGGATGACGGGCGCAGTGCCGTCGGGTATTCGCGCAGTGCTGGCGGAAAACCTGATTGCGTCAATGCTCGACCTTGAAGTGGCCTCGGCCAATGACCAGACCTTCTCACACTCCGATATTCGCCGTACCGCCCGCACCCTGATGCAGATGCTGCCCGGCACCGACTTTATCTTCTCTGGCTATAGTGCCGTCCCCAACTACGACAACATGTTTGCCGGTTCTAACTTCGATGCTGAAGACTTCGATGATTACAACATACTGCAACGTGACCTGATGGTTGACGGCGGCCTGCGCCCGGTAACCGAAGAAGAAACCATCGCCATCCGTAACAAGGCGGCGCGGGCTATTCAGGCGGTATTCCGCGAACTGGGCCTGCCGACAATCAGTGATGAGGAAGTGGAGGCGGCCACCTATGCTCACGGCAGCAAAGACATGCCTGCGCGCAATGTGGTGGAAGATCTGGCGGCAGTGGAAGAGATGATGAAGCGCAACATTACCGGGCTGGATATCGTCGGGGCGCTAAGCGGTAGCGGATTTGAAGATATCGCCAGCAATATTCTCAATATGTTGAGACAGCGCGTGACCGGTGATTACCTGCAAACATCGGCCATTCTGGATCGTCAGTTCGACGTGGTCAGCGCCGTGAACGACATCAATGATTATCAGGGACCCGGCACCGGCTATCGCATCAGTGCCGAACGCTGGGCGGAAATTAAAAATATTGCGGGTGTGGTTCAGCCCAGCTCGATTGAATAAGGCGGTACACCGTGGAATGCACAACTGAACGTAAGCCCGTTTTTACCTTGCAGGTCAGTGAAGGCGAGGCGGCAAAAGCAGACGATCGCGCTGACGAAGTGGTGATTGGCGTCGGACCGGCCTTTGGCAAGCACCAGCACAAAACCCTGATTGATATGCCGCACAACGCGATTCTGAAAGAGCTGGTGGCGGGGATTGAAGAAGAGGGACTGCATGCGCGAGTGGTGAGAATTCTGCGCACCTCGGATGTCTCTTTTATGGCGTGGGATGCGGCGAACCTCAGCGGCTCCGGCATCGGGATTGGTATTCAGTCAAAGGGAACCACAGTGATTCATCAGCGTGATTTGCTGCCCCTGAGTAATCTTGAACTCTTCTCTCAGGCCCCGCTGCTGACGCTGGAAACCTATCGTCAGATAGGAAAGAACGCTGCGCGCTATGCACGCAAAGAGTCGCCCTCGCCGGTTCCGGTGGTCAATGACCAGATGGTGCGCCCCAAATTTATGGCCAAAGCCGCGCTGTTTCACATTAAAGAAACCAAACATGTGGTGCAGGATGCTGCGCCTGTCACGCTGCATATTGCATTAGTAAGGGAATGACCATGAACGACAACATCATGACCGCGCAGGATTATCCTTTAGCTACCCGCTGCCCGGAGAAAATCCTGACCCCCACCGGGAAACCGTTAACCGATATCACCCTTGAGAATGTGCTGGCGGGGCATGTAGGGCCGCAGGATGTGCGTATTTCCCAGCAAACGCTGGAGTATCAGGCGCAGATTGCCGAACAGATGCACCGTCACGCCGTGGCGCGCAACTTCCGTCGGGCGGCGGAACTGATTGCCATCCCGGATACCCGCATTCTGGAAATCTACAACGCGCTACGCCCGTTTCGCTCTTCATTCGCGGAGCTACAGGCGATTGCTGATGAGCTGGAGCATACCTGGCACGCGACGGTGAACGCCGGATTTGTGCGTGAGTCGGCAGAGGTGTATCAGCAAAGAAACAAGCTGCGTAAAGGCAGCCAGTGACGGAGGGAATATGCCGTTAATTGCAGGGATTGATATCGGCAACGCCACCACGGAAGTGGCGTTGGCTCAGCATGGCCGGTTTATCGCCAGCGGGATTGTCGCGACCACGGGCATGAAGGGAACGCGGGATAATATTGCCGGGGTGGTTGCTTCCCTGCAGCAGGCACTGGAAAAAACGCCATGGTCGCTTAAAGATGTGGCGAAAATCTGTATCAATGAGGCCGCACCGGTCATTGGTGATGTGGCGATGGAAACGATCACGGAAACCATCATTACCGAATCAACGATGATTGGGCATAACCCACAAACGCCCGGCGGCGTTGGCGTGGGAATGGGAACCACCATTGCAGTGGAGAAGCTGGCGGCATTGAGTGAGGAGCGGTTTGCCCAGGGCTGGATCCCATTGGTGGGTGAGGAAATGGATTTCCTCGAAGCCGTTTGGCTGATCAACGACGCGTTGGATCGCGGCGTGAACGTGGTGGCGGCGATCCTGAAAAAAGATGACGGCGTGCTGGTGAACAATCGTCTGCGGCGAACTATGCCGGTGGTTGATGAAGTCACGCTGCTGGAAAAAGTGCCGGAAGGGGTGTTGGCGGCGGTCGAAGTCGCGGCCGCGGGCCAGGTTGTTCGTGCGCTGTCTAACCCCTACGGCATCGCCACGTTCTTTGCCCTGACGCCGGAGGAAACCCAAACCATCGTCCCTATTGCCAGGGCGCTGATCGGTAACCGCTCCGCCGTGGTGCTGAAAACGCCGCAGGGTGATGTGCGTTCAAGGGTGATCCCAGCGGGTAAGATCTTTATCCGCGGAGAAAGGCGCGGCGGCGAAGCTGACGTGGCGCAAGGGGCGCAGGCTATTATGCAGGCGATGAGCGCCTGTGCGCCTGTGTGTGACATTCGCGGTGAAGCGGGAACGCACGCAGGCGGTATGCTGGAACGCGTGCGTAAGGTGATGGCGTCGCTGTCCGGGCATGATATGAACGCGGTGCATATTCAGGATTTGCTGGCAGTTGATACGTTTATTCCTCGTAAGGTGCAGGGCGGCATCGCCGGGGAATGTTCGATGGAAAATGCTGTCGGCATTGCGGCGATGGTGAAATCCGATCGTTTACAAATGCAGGCCATTGCCAGCGAGCTGAGCGCGCGATTAAACACCGCTGTTGAAGTGGGGGGTGTAGAGGCCAATATGGCCGTGACTGGCGCGTTAACGACGCCCGGATGTGCTGCGCCGCTGGCGATCCTCGATTTAGGCGCTGGTTCCACTGATGCAGCCATCATCAATAGCGAAGGTGCAGTAAAGGCGGTACATCTGGCC
Organism: Citrobacter sp. HN-141; assembly: GCF_033341895.1. Lineage (NCBI taxonomy): Bacteria > Pseudomonadati > Pseudomonadota > Gammaproteobacteria > Enterobacterales > Enterobacteriaceae > Citrobacter > Citrobacter sp. HN-141. The sequence goes on from NZ_JAWPBF010000022.1 coordinate 17,933, forward strand.
GGCGCGGGGAATATGGTCAGCCTGTTGATTCAGACGGAACTGGGTCTGAGCGATCCGTTTCTGGCCGAGGAAATAAAAAAATACCCGCTGGCGAAAGTAGAGAGCCTGTTCAGTATTCGTCATGAGAACGGTGCGGTGGAGTTTTTCCGCGAACCACTCAGCCCGTCGGTGTTTGCCAAAGTGGTGTATCTGAAAGACGGCGAGCTGATCCCCGTGGATAACCAGACTTCGCTGGAAAAAATTCGTCTGGTGCGACGTCAGGCTAAGGAGAAGGTCTTCGTGACCAACTGCCTGCGTGCATTGCGCCAGGTGTCACCTGGCGGCTCCATTCGCGATATCACTTTTGTGGTGCTGGTGGGGGGCTCATCGCTGGATTTTGAAATTCCGCAGATGATCACCGACGCGTTGGCGCATTATGGTGTCGTGGCGGGACAGGGCAATATCCGGGGGACCGAAGGGCCGCGTAATGCGGTGGCAACCGGCCTGGTTTTAGCCGGGGAAGCAAAAAAATAGCGCAGAAAACAGCCGCCGCAAGCGTTTAGCTGCGGGGTAAATCAAATAAAGGCAACGTTCTCTTTGATATCCCGGCTGAGTTGGGTACATAGTATAAATGTGTCTCTCACGTGGTTAATTTTAAGGATAAGAGCATGCCGACAGCAATTGAGAAAGCATTGGATTTTATTGGTGGTATGAACACCTCAGTGTCAGTACCCCATTCAATGGACGAAAGTACCGCTAAGGGAATCTTAAAGTATTTGCATGACTTAGGTGTGCCAGCGAGTCCGGAAGTTGTGATGGCACGGGGTGAGCAGGAGGGATGGAATCCTGAGTTCACGAAAAAAGTGGCCGGATGGGCAGAAAAAGTTGCCTCCGGTAACCGTATCCTTATCAAGAATCCAGAGTATTTTTCGACCTATATGCAGGAGCAGCTCAAAGAACTCGTGTGAGCTGACTATCGAATAAAACGCTAACGGACGTTTCCATCTTCGGGATGGCAGCGTCCAAAAGCGCTGCCCCGATTCTGATTAATCCAGATAGCCAACCTGGTGCGTTTAAAACGCGTGGCTAACTCTATATCTTAAGAATAACCACGTTTTTATTATCTGGTTCACCTCTGACGATCTCCATTTCATAAAATACGCCATTTCGTTTTGTCCCTCTGGGCACAATAAAAATATGAACATAGTCAGGTCAGCGATGCCTGCGAAATCGTTGTAATCGCAGCACAACCTACTCTGGGCGGCGTCTGCTTACCAACACGAAGTGTATTTTTATACTTTCCCGACTGGAATCATCGTTTTTTCATGAATGTGTCACTATAGCTAAAAGCCTCAATGACGAATCTCTCATTATTCAGCCATTCGTTACCCCAGGAATATATCTATGTCTGCTAAAACGCTGTATGAAAAATTAGTTGAATCGCATACCGTTCGGGAACTTGATAACGAAGGGCATGTTTTACTTTATATCGATCGTTCGATACTCAATGAATATACCAGTCCACAAGCATTCAGCGGGTTAAGGGAACAGGGACGGCCGGTGCGGCATCCGGAAGCCTTTCTGCTGAATGTTGATCATGTTAATCCCACCCGACCTCAGCGCGATATGCTGATGACGGATCCCGGCGGTCAGTTACAGGTTGATTATTTTCGGGAAAATGCCGCTGATTTTGGTATCACGTTATTTGATGTGCTGGACCCACGGCAAGGGATAGAACATGTCGTTGCCCACGAGCAAGGGCTGGTCATGCCCGGAATGGTGATTGCGGCTGGCGACAGCCATACCACCACTTACGGTGCGTTCGGCGCTCTGGGATTTGGTATCGGTACGTCGGAAATCGAACACCTGCTGGCGACTCAGACGCTGGTGTATCGTAAGCTGAAAACCCTGCGAGTCAGCGTTAAGGGTGAATTACCTTTTGGTTGTTCTGCAAAAGATATCGTTCTTGAATTACTCGAACGTACTGGCGCAGATGGTGCGACAGGATATGCCATCGAATTCGACGGTGAAACAATCAGTGCCCTGAGTGTTGAGGGGCGAATGACGCTTTGCAATATGGCCGTGGAGGCAGGAGCTCGCGGTGCGATTATTGCGCCGGATGAAAAGGTTTTTGACTATATCTACGGGAAGCCGCAAATGCCCGCAGGTGAACTCTGGCAACTGGCATTGCAGGAGTGGTCGCAGTTGAAAAGTGATGCAGATGCGGTTTTTGATAAGACCGTGACGATCGACTGCCTCAATCTTGAACCTAAAGTGACCTGGGGGATCAGCCCGGATCAAACCTGTGCGATCACCGGCTATGTCCCATCCCCGGAACACGAAACGCATCCACTTAAACGCCTCGCGCTTGAGAAAGCTCTCCAGTATATGGATCTGCTGCCCGGTACGCCGGTGAGTGACATTCGTATTTCGCACGCTTTTATTGGCTCATGCACGAATGGCCGTATTGAAGATCTGCGGGCCGTCGCGAAAGTCGTGGCAGGACGCAAAATTGCCAGCCATGTGCGCGGGATTATTGTGCCCGGTTCAACGCAGGTCCGGTGCCAGGCGGAAGACGAGGGGCTGGCGAAAATCTTCATTGACGCTGGTTTTGAATGGCGTCAGTCGGGTTGCTCAATGTGCCTTGCGATGAACGAGGATGTACTGGCAGCAGGCGATCGCTGTGCATCGGGTACGAACCGTAATTTCCCTGGGCGGCAGGGCGCAGGGGCAAGAACGCATTTAATGAGCCCGGCGATGGTCGCGGCAGCAGCGGTAGCAGGGCATCTGGTCGATGTTCGGACATTACTTCAGGCGGGGGAATGAGATGGATACGTTTAAGCAAATTAGCGGGCGAATTGCGCCAATGCTGGAACCGAATATCGACACCGATGTGATTATGCCGAAGCAGTTCCTGAAAGGGATCGATCGTCAGGGGTTGAATAAAGGGGTGTTTTTCGATCGTCGTTTCCTGGGCAATGGTCAGCCTAATCCCGATTTTATTCTCAATATGCCAGGCTGGCAGGACGCGACGTTTTTGCTGGTCGGCCCCAACTTTGGCTGCGGATCGAGCCGCGAACATGCCGTTTGGGGATTAAAACAGTTGGGCATCCGGGCGCTGTTAGGTTCCACTTTCGCCGGGATTTTTGATGACAACTGCCAGCGCAACGGGCTCCTGACAATCTCTTTGGATGACGCGTCTCTGGCTCGTCTGGCACGGTTAGCTGCGAAGGCTGACAGCAATCTGATCACGGTTTCTCTTGAACGCTGCGAGATTGTGACAGCAGATGAAACACTTCCTTTTGCCATTAGTGAACTCAAACGAGAGATGTTAGCCGCTGGCGAAGATGCGATTGCCTGGACACTGCAATATCTGCCAGAGATCGAAAATTTTGAGGCGCAGCATTATGCGCGGCGCCCATGGTTAAAGCGTCCGGTATCCGCACGTGGCTAAGAAAAGAGATGGCGATGAAACGGGGCAATGTCGGGCAAGCAAAGAACGCAGGAGACAGTGATGAGTACAGTTATTGAATGCGGCGCTTCTCCGTTCATTCCTGGGTTTGCATTAAAGGATGTACGGCTGCCAAATGGTTTAACAATCCGGGCCGCCACCGGAGGAAGCGGTTCACCGTTGGTGCTCTTACATGGCCATCCGCAGAACCACATCACATGGCGTAAAGTCGCGCCGGAATTGGCGAAAAGCCACACGGTGATTTTGCCGGATTTACGGGGCTATGGAGACAGCGACAAGCCGGCGAGTGACCCAGCGCATCGTACCTATTCAAAGCGTATGATGGCGCAGGATATTGTCATGCTGATGGAGATTCTGGGTTATCCGCGGTTCGCTTTTGTCGGGCATGACCGTGGAGGACGGGTGGGACATCGTCTGGCCCTTGATTATCCTGACAGTGTGACGTGTTGCACGTTCATCGACATAGCCCCGACAGCCACAATGTACGCGTTAACCAATAAGGCGTTTGCCACGCGCTATTTTTGGTGGTTTTTCCTGATCCAACCTTTTCCATTACCGGAAACAATGATCGCGCACGATCCGGCATTTTTTCTGCGTAAGCATATTACAGGTCAGTTAAAAACTGCGGGGGCGACATCAGAAGATGCGTTCAATGAATACCTGCGCTGTTACCAGAATCCAGAGATGATCCGTGCGGTCTGCGAAGATTATCGTGCCGCGGCATCGATTGATCTTGAAGACGATGCTGCGGATGCGTCTGCGCGTATTGAGTGTCCATTACTGTTGCTGTGGGGGGCCCAGGGCACGGTAGGGCAGTTGTATGATGTGGTGGATACCTGGAGAGAAAAAGCAACGCGCGTGCAGGGAGAAGCATTGCCTTGCGGGCATTCTCCGCAAGAGGAGATCCCAGAGATCTTCATGCAGAAACTGCAGTCATTTTTGCGATCGGTGTTATAACATTGTCATTTTCCGTCATCTCGCTGCGATGTTATGAAAACGACGCCTGTAGGTAAAAAGCATCGCCAGCCCCTTGAGGGCTGGCCTTCTGTTGAAGATCTTTTCGTTTTTGTCACCGTTGCCCGCAACGGTGGATTTGCCCGGGCAGCGCTGGAGCTGGGGCTATCCCCCTCCTATATCAGCAAACGTATCGCTATCCTTGAAAAATGCCTCAACGTCCGGCTTTTTTTCCGTAATAACAGAGTGATGCGTCTCACACCGGAAGGCGAAAATGCGCTGGATGGGGCGATGCAGGTCGTCAGTGAAATGGATGGCTTTGTCAGTCGTCTGGATAATCAACGTGGCGTGTTGGCGGGTCATATCACCCTCAACTGCTCATTTGGCTTTGGGCATCAATATGTCGCAGAGGCGCTGTCGTCATTTATGATCGCCTACCCTGATATCACGGTAAAACTCACGCTAACGGATCGTGAAGTTGATCTTGTGGAGGAGGGCGTCGATATTGAGATTCGCGTTGGGGATGACATCAATGACTTGTATATCGCACGGCAGTTGGCCACTAATCGCCGGATCCTTTGTGCTTCCCCTGAGTACCTCGAACGCCACGGTAAACCAGAGTCTGTTAGTGCGCTTGTGCAACATGATTGTCTGATGATTCAGGAAAAAAACTCGGCATTTGGCAACTGGATATTAACGGATGGCAGGCAGCAGACACATTGCCGACTAAACGGTTTTCATTCTTCCAACAGCGGCAGCGTGGTGCTCATTTGGGCACTGAAAGGTCATGGCATTACATTGCGGTCGGAATGGGATGTTGCGCAGTATATTGCACGCGGTGAGCTGGTTCACGTGTTGCCCCAGTGGTATCAGGAAGCGAATATCTGGGCCGTATATACCCGGCGTTCATCAAGCTCTGATCGTATCAAAACCTGCATCGATTTCCTCACTGAATATCTTGCACAATGCTTGCCAGGCGGCAAAGCACCGGACGTGTTGTGAGCAGTAGGCGCTGGGTTAGTTTGGTATAAAAGATTTTTTATTTCTAACAGCTCAACTTGACACTTTTGCGCAAAATATTGCGTTTTATAAATCAATTTTGTTGCTACTCAGTAGCTGTTCCCCGCGCGCAATCCAGGCATAAACGGTCTGGCGGCTGACACCCCCGGAATTTGGCGTATTCGGCTTTACCCATCATCATGTGTTGTGCTCTTGATTGTGTTGCTAATGATGCAAAGGCTGGATCTATTGTTGCTAACTACAGCGGGGAAGGTAAGAGGAACCCGGCTAGCATGACCGGGCTGGTACTTAATCGTGTTTTTTCTTCTGCCTGGCGATAACAAAAATCAACAGCGTGTTGATGAGTACTGACACACAAAGGACGGTTAGCATAAACAAATCATTCCAGTCCTGTTCGGTAATAAAACCAACCATATCGCTGAAACTCTCGAACAAATATACCTCAGGCAATAGCAGGTAACATGCTGAAAAAATAAGGATAAATGACAGAAACTGAATGAGCCATAACCCTGCTTGCTTCGCTGGTGTCATCGTTAATACACCTGGATTGTGCCATACGCTTTGAGTGACGCCGTTACCAATACGGTTGGGGTTCTCATGAGCGCTTCACGCAGCACAGCAAAATGAGATGGAGAAGGCAGTGTTATGCAGCCGTTACTGATCCCCTCATATCCTGCCGGGTGAAGCCTAAAGTTTCCCCTTTCTACCTGAGCGACGAAAGTGTGGTCGTCGATGTTGCTGTCCACTCTGTACAGGGCAAACCAAATTGAGTGATCCGATCCTGTGTATGTCGTAGCAAAGACATCTCTTACGCGAGTGCTCAGGCTGCGGGGGCGGTCGACAATATAATATTTTCCTGGCGGCAGCGGGCCAATATTCTTTACCGTGATTGAGTCCGGATTATTACGATGTTGCCCTGTATTACCGGAGTATGCGGGGAAGAAACCTATCCCAGGGCAGCTCAGGTTTGACAGCGCATTCCCGTTCAGCCGAAAGGTGCAATGGATCATCGCTCGTTCCACGTATCAGTGAACATGATATTCCCATCACAGTGCTTCCAGGTAATTTTCTCATAGCGCAGCGACACGGCCTCGAGATGATTATGTTTTTCGGTACCGGCATTTTTGCAGTTATGCATCAGTGGGCAGACCGAGACGACCTTTACACCTTCCAACAGCATGTTGAAGTATTCAACCTCTTGTCCTGCGTCATTGATGCGGTACCACTTAAATTCGGCGCTTTTCAGCGTCTGGCCTTTTGCCACAGCTTTGTAGAGGTAGGGGCTCGATGAGTCGAATTCCTTTTCGAACGTTAACGCGCTATGAACGCGGGTACCTGTAATTTTACCCGTCATGTTGTCTGTGGGAAGATGCAACCCGTGCGCGAAACTATGAATCTCGATACTGCCTTCTCTATTCTGAACATCAACAGAACCTTTAATATCTGCATTGCCGTCATCTTTTAGCCAAAGATAAGCCGGTATAGCCATGTCAAAAACTCCACCTTTGAATTTTTCTAAATATTAATAACCCCCTTGAAGGTAAAAAATTATCACATAAAGTGCTATAAATTTTATTTATATAACGTTGATATTTATGAAATGAATTATTTTTCATAAAATATTATGAAAATATATCTTATGAACATATAGATTGAACTGATTATTTTAGAGGGAGGTCTCTATTTTATTACATTCGTAACCACAAAGTTCGGACTGATATGTTTGATAGTGATAAATTTTTTATAGTATTAGAATGGGTGGATATTTATAGATCATATCACAGATGTTACGCTATATATGTAATGAGTTTATATGTCATTAGCTCAGAAAATGGGAATACAAAATTTAAAAAAAGTTAAGAACACCGAAAATTATTTGGTGAAGTGAGAAGTTCCTGACTGCGGTTCTTGGGATTGTTGATCTGAAACTGTGATGCAAAAATAAATTGAGTTCTATGAAGGTAAATTGTTGCCCTATCTAGAATCAACTAATGTCTCAGATCTGAGTGGGAGTTTTACTTTTTTCTCTGTAGCTGAAGAGATTGCGACTAGGCCAACAAGGAAGACGTACAGCAGCGTTGAGCAAGCACTGAATAGCTTTCTGGGCTAGTTTTCTAGATTTTGTTCGCTTGAGTTAAGGCTGCATGGTACTCAATCGCCTTGAAATTTTCTCATTTACTTAACTTAGGATTACTTAGTTGCAGTACCCATGAAAAAACTAAGGGCTTACGTTTTCCCGCAAGCCCTTGAAATTTGGTGGCCCCTGCTGGACTTGAACCAGCGACCAAGCGATTATGAGTTAGAATGCAAGTTCTTACCTGAAAATACTTATCTATAATTTTCAGTCACTTAATTGATTTAAAACCACTGTATAAATAACCAGAAATACTCTAAAATACTCCTTTGCGGTATCCTATAGGTATCCTGGAGCAAAACAAGCGATTTGCAGGATACCCCGATCGCTTGGTGTGGAGTGTTTGTGGAAACATTCAAATTTACGAAAACAAAGCTCGAAAACCTCCCACCAGCCGAACGTGGACAGGTTGAGTACGGCGATACCATTGTTAATGGCCTGCGCATCCGTATTGGCACCAGTGGTGTGAAAAGCTTCTGTATCTCACGTAAGAGAAACGGAAAATTCATCCGCGCCACGCTGGGCCGTTTCCCGGATCTTACTATTGATAATGCCAGGGCAAAGGCACTCGAAATGCTGGGCGACGTAGCGACTACCGGGAGAAATCCTAATGTGGAAAAACGTGTCAATGAGAAGGCTTCTGTCACGCTTGCCGATGCGCTGGATGCCTATATTAAGAACCGTGGCCACCGCCTGAAACCCACAACCGAAAAGCAATATCGCGCTATCTTGCAAAATTACTCCGGCGACTGGATGAAACAATCCCTCGCTACTATTTCGCGTGAACGTGTTGAACATCGGCATAAAGCGGTGACTGATGGTTCAGTCTGGTTTGGCGCTGATAAAGAAACGCTTCGGGCTGGGGTAGGAAGCGGCAGCAAAGCCCAGGCTGACCTGTGGGCCAGAGCTTTACGCGCCGTATATCGTTTCGCACATGATCATTATCGTGATGAAGAAGGGATAACGTTGTTACCTGACCCGCCAACACTGGTGCTGAGCACAAAGCGTCAGTGGCATGGAACGGTCAGAAAGACAGAGCGTATCCGCACCCATGACTTTGCTCGTTGGTTAAATGCCGTCGCTGTAGTTCGTGTAAAGGCCGAAGAAGGACGGGACGATGTAGCGGCAGCAATATGTGATGCTGTCGAAATGTCGATGTTCACCGGGTTGCGTAAATCTGAAATATTCGAATTAACTTGGGATCGAGTGAATATTGGCGGTCGCTATTTCTGGATAGATACCACCAAGAACGGCGATCCGCTGGAGCTACCGATAACTGAAACGCTGCTAAATTTGTTTCGTCGCCGGCTGAAAATGAAAAGCGGAAATGAGGCTTTAGTGTTTCCTGGCGCTAAAGGAATCATTAAAGAATATCGTCATGTTATTGAGCGTATCAGTGCCGCCACGGTTCCTGACCCAAATCCTGATATGCTCCAGCCAATTCCTTTCAAATGGCACGATGCCCGCCGCACGTTCGGTACAGTTGCCGAGCTGGTGGGCGTCGGTAGTTATATCCTCAAACGGCTAATGAACCATCGAACGATGAGGAGTGCCGATGTTACGCAGGGTTACCTTCATTTTGGTGCTGATGAACTACTCGAACCAGCTACCCGAATTGAACGGGCCATTCTGGAGCATGCGGGGCTGGTGGAAAGCAAAAAGGGATTGGACGCGCAGCTTGTATTGGCTCTGAGAAGTCTCAGTGATGAAGAAAAACGGCTTTTATTATTTGGCATCATGAATGAAAAAGGGGTTAGCAATGAAGGGTGATGAGGCAGCATCTAAGGTGCTTGGCGAAATTAATGATTTTATTGCTGATTATGCTAATAGCCGGACGCGGAGTAATTTGCATGAGCTTTTATCAATATGGGATGGAATGACACAAGAAGATAGACTTTCAATGGCGCTCAGAATTGATGCAAAAGATATGGCTAGAAATCTTGACTCACAGAAAGGAACTGTTGGGGGAACGATGATTACCACTGTTCTTTTAATGCGACTTCTCGGACTGCATAATACAGCCTCCCGTTTAGAATATCTTACACATTCAGCAATTATGCATGCACATTTAAGGGATGATATTGAACAAATTAAAGTTAAGGGCGTAATATCGAAAAAAAACCAGAGCAATGCATCTGGAGTGAAAAAGAACGAATATGATCAAGCAATGCTAATAATGAAAGCAACTTGGGATGAGTATCCTAATACAACAAAAAATGCCATGCTTAAAAAAGTTTATGCCCACTTCAAAGGTGCGGTTAGCGAACAATCACTAACTCGATGGGTAAAATCTGAGGGGCTGGGACCTAAGGAAAAGGTGCGCCCATGTCCCCCATTTAAGCTAATTATACCCTCATAACGCGCTTTGATCATATTAAAGCGCGTAGTGATAGGATCATTACGCGCTTCGATTCTACCGATTAAATACTTAAAGATAGATATTTCTCACCATCGTTAACTCGAAATACATGGTGATAAATATGCGTTTAGTTACTTCCCCCAAACATCTTGAACGTCTTACACGCGCTGAAGCTGCTGCCTATCTTGGTGTGAACACACAGACATTAGCTAATTGGGCTTGTACTGGAAAGGTGGAAATTCCTCATTATAAAGTCGGCCGCAAGGTCATTTATATGAAGTCGGATCTTGATGGTTATTTGGCATCAACTCGCCGTACTCAGACTGTTTGAGGGGGATGTATGCTGGATAAAACAAAGGCGACCATACCGGGCCGCCAGTGTAGTACCGAAAACAGAGAACAGAATCAGCATACCAGGCCTGCTGCTGGTGGTCAAAGCTTAAGCGCTCCTGAGATTACAGGAACTGCGCCATTGGCGCGGTTTACGCCAGTTTTGGCGTTTACACCCTGGCGGGGGACTGCATTGCAGCATACCCAATCTCCTGAGTTTTCAGTAGCGACCATCTCACAGATAGTCGGTTGCATTCTCAACACCCGGCAATACTTCCCCCAATGGGGGGAGTGTGAGCCGGTGGCGCATACCCTGTTTTTGCGCACCGCATTAGGATGTGTACAAATCCTTCCTTTGTGCTCGCCCGTTTTGGCGAACTCAAATATTGAGTGTCGAGGCCAGCGCAATTTTACGTCCGCTGTTTTTACCCATGATTTTGTGGATCTGACCTACACAAAAAATGTAGGTCAAACTCCAGATCTGGCGTTTGCTCAACCTTTTGGTTCGATACCTTGCCGACGCAATTCAGCCCTAGCTAATTCCTTCAACCAGTTCCCTAAACTTACACCTTCCCGTTCTGCTGCATCGTTTAGTTGCTGGCGTAGCTCCGGGTTTATTCTTATCTGGAAAGTTGGAGACCAACCCTCACCTTTAGGCGTTTTATCTCGCTTTATAGTTGACACGTACGTACGTAACCTCTTAACATGGATTTTATTATGTACGTACGTTAACACGTCGGGCATAGAAAAGACAACGCCCCAGCACTGCTACAACAGTCTGGGGCGTCTAACCAAACCGTTAATTGGAGTAACAGTTATGGCTGATAAACAGCATACCCAAACTCACCCCAAATTTACATGGCTTTTCCTCGGTATACCGAAGGGACAGACCTGTACACCTGTAGTGATCCGCATTGCCGCCGACACGGAAAAAGAAGCCAGAGAGTGGTATTCCCGCTGGGATTTAACCTTTGCCGCGAAGATCCGCTCTGAATGTCCTCTCTATCAGCATATCAATGGTGCTTATGAACTGACTATTACAGGGCTGGAGGTGCGCCATGCCTAATCTGAGCATGCTCGATATGGGCGATAAATTTCGCTCTCTGGAAGTCCTGTTAGCTGCGGCGCTGGAAATGAACTGGAGTAAAGACGATGAGAGCGATATCGCCGTTGAGTTGATTGATATAGCTCTCCAGCGTTGCCGTGAATTGCGTCAGCAGGTGGATTTACCGGGGGTGAAGAATGTGTGATATCTACCATCATCTTGTAAAGAACGCGCCTGATTTCAGAAGACATTCTGATGATGATTTATCTGAGGTTTCTGACGTCTGTGGTGAGGCATCACGTGCTGTCAGTAATACCCTTACCCTGATTGGAAACCTGATGCTTGAGGCATCGCTGAGTGAGGAATACAGCAACGAAAACGCACGCCGCGACATGATGTTGCTGGGCGACACGCTGCGAAATCTTCCCCGGTTAGCTGAGGCTCTGGAGCAGAACAGTTGCACAGCCAATTTTGTGCTCAGACAGCGTCAGGGGGTGTTCAAATGATCAGTAACGTAAAATTTAACGATCTGGAAAAGCGCCTCGATTTGCTGGTGGATAAGGTACTGAACCTCGAGCTGCAGATTAAATCACTCACAGATAGCCAGGGTGGCGAAATCCCCCCGGGTATGAGTCCGGTTAGTACGCTGGCGGCGGAGTTCGGCATTTCCACCAAGAAGGCCGAAGAACTGGCGAAAAACACAGGGGTAATGCTGGTACGGTTAAAATCAGGCGGGTTTGTGGCTCCTGATGAGAAATTCAGGGAGGCGGCGCGGCTGGTGCTGCGTAGTGCAAAACGTAAATACGGATCGGCGTACTGGTATCACCCGCTGATAGGCAAATTTCAGATGAGCGGAGGGATCCCAAAATGAAGAACGCTCCGAACCTTAAACATCTGCCAAAGGAAAAATTTACTGAGGCAATTATTTTTGCCGGGACTGATGCCTATGCTCATGCAAAGGGATGGGAAGAAGGTATGGGTAAACAAATTGCCGAAGATACAACGCCCCCTATCTATCTTGGGCCAAAGCAACTGGCAGAGCTGGATAACCTGCAAATTGTTGATAAAGGGCGCCGTAGTGCCCGTGTGTATCTGGCCGGAAACATCGAGCCGATACTGATTAACGTCATTGGTGAGAAGCTGGCGCGGGCCGGAGTGCAGGATGCCAAATTGTATAAGGGCATTCCCGATCGCCAGCCAGAGGACTGGCATGATTATCTGGAGAGAATCAGGGCGGATAGTGTTGTTGTCGATCTCCCGGTCACGAAACGCGAACCAGCCCATAGCGGAGTAGCACCGGCATTGAATCAGATGGGGGCCAGCCAGCGCGGAGAAGTGTTACTGGCTCATTATGATGGTGACCTGGCAATTCATGCCGACTCGGACACGGTGCACCACTATAACGGCGTAGTGTGGAACCCGTTGCCAGATAAAGAGCTGCAGCGTGAAATGGCGCAAATTTATATCGATGCTGAGGTGGCCTATTCACAGAACGCCATTAAATCAGCGGTGGAAACTATGAAACTGAGCCTTCCGGTGATGGGTGTGACGGCCCGAAACCTGGTTGGATTTAGTAATGGGGTATTTGATACCCGAACGGGGCAATTCCGGCCGCACAGCAAAACTGACTGGCTGCTTATCGCCAGTGAGCTGCCTTTCAGCCCACCAGCAGAAGGTGAGACTCTGGAAACCCATGCGCCGAACTTCTGGAAATGGCTCCGTCGTTCCGTGGCCAACAATGACCGCAAGACAGATCGTGTACTCGCTGCGCTGTTTATGGTGCTGGCGAACCGGTATGACTGGCAGTTGTTCCTTGAGGTAACGGGGCCGGGTGGTAGTGGCAAAAGCGTTATGGCGGAAATCTGCACGATGCTGGCGGGCAAAGCCAATACCGTATCAGCCAGCATGAAAGCGCTGGAGGATGCTAGGGACAGGGCGCTGGTGGTTGGCTACTCGCTGATCATCATGCCTGATATGACTCGATACGCTGGCGACGGTGCAGGGATTAAGGCCATTACGGGAGGCGATAAGGTTTCCATCGACCCAAAACACAAAGCACCATACTCGACACGGATTCAGGCGGTAGTGCTGGCCGTCAATAACAACGCCATGACCTTCAGTGATCGAAGCGGTGGTATCTCGCGACGCCGGGTGATTTTCAATTTCACCGAGGTAGTACCGGAAAATGAACGAGATACGATGCTGGCCGAAAAGATAGAGGGTGAGCTGGCCGTAATCATTCGTCACCTGCTGACCCGCTTTGCCAGCCAGGACGAAGCCAAACGGCTATTGCACGAGCAGCAGAAATCCGAAGAGGCACTGGCTATCAAGCGTGAGGGTGATTCGCTGGTGGACTTCTGCGGCTACCTGCTGGCGTCTGTGGCGTGTGATGGGATGTTTATCGGTAATGCCGAGATAGTGCCATTCAGCCCGCGCAAGTACCTGTATCACGCCTACCTTGCATATATGCGGGCCAATGGTCTGAGCAAGCCAGTATCGCTAATGCGCTTCGGTACTGATATGCCTGGTGCAATGTCTGAGTATGGGAAGAAGTACGAAAAGCGGAAGACCAAGCATGGTATCAGGTCAAACGTTACGCTACACGATGACTCAGACGACTGGATGCCATCCTGTTCCGGTACTTCTGAAAATAGCGGGATAGAGTAAAGTTATAGAATAAGTGTTCACCAGTATTCACCCTGTTAAAAAGTTTATTTATAACAGCATGTTAAGGGGTGAACACTTATCTATTAAGTATTCACCAAGTATTCACCTGTTCACCTTTTGATTGTTTTTTGCTCTAAAGGGTGAAGGGTAGGGTGAACACTAGTGAATACCTGAAAGAGTAGTATTCACCCTATAACCTAATGAATTTAATTAAGAAATTCGCAAAGGTGAACAGGTGAACACTTAAACGTATATTTTTTAATTTTATAGCTCTGCATAAAGAGGTGATGATATGGAAGATGAAATCTATCGGTGCTTTTTAGAGTTGGTTATCCCACGCACACCAAAACCGTTTGCAGAATACGCCGCAAGGACAATGGCAAATGCCGCGATAGATAAGGCTGTGAAAATGGGAAAGGAGATCGGTCTTAAACCGGAAGAGGCAATACACCGTCTGCTGATGTCGCTCAAATATGGCAAAGAGATGCCGGAACGCGGCGAAACAATTCATTAAAAAGGTATTTGTCATGTCAAATAATTCCGATGACGTTATTTATTCTAAAGTGCTAATCAAGAAGATTGCTGAGCACAAAGATATGTTCGGCATACCAGACAGCAAAACAGATTTGCAGATTATGCCGCTGACCGAATACCGGGAGCTGGTAAAGCGGGAGGCTTACTTTTTTGTGGATCACAATGGCTTCCTGCGACATCAATTCTCAGGTGATGTTATTGCAGTCAGTAAAGAGCAACTGGATATATTAATTGATGGGCTAAAAGAGAAACGCCAGCTTCTTGATGATGCTATGGACTGTACAAAAGAATAGTTTTGTAAATTACTTATAATCATTTATACCCCGTATTACTGGTTTATTAATGTGGGGTTTTATTTATCTTTTACATGTATATCTTAAAGAGTGGCACTCAGACGTGAGCCGCCACTGGCCGTTTAATCAAGCTGCGCGAAGTAGCCTGTGGGATGCAGAAAAAGATTAAACGGCCTCACCCTTTCCCGCGCTGGTTTCACGTCTCAACGTTAATTGTTACGGAAACCACTCCATGAAGAAATTACTTGAATTACGCCAGCAGAAAGCCGCACTCAAAACCCAGATGCGTTCCATGCTGGAAAAAGCTGACAGCGAAAAGCGAAGCCTGAACGATGAAGAGGGCAAGCAGTTCGATGAACTCCGCGCCCAGGCTGATGCGCTTGAAGTTGAAATTACCCGCCTTGAGGCCGTCGCCGACGATCAGCGCAATCTGCCTGGTACTTCTGTTGAAGGTAAAGGTGTAAGCAACGATGAGCTGCGCCACTACATCATGACCGGCGATACCCGCTCTCTCTCCACGTTGGTGCAGGCTGACGGCGGCTATACCGTTATCCCTGAGTTGGACAAAGAGATTATGCGCCAGTTGCAGGATGATAGCGTGATGCGCTCCATCGCAACGGTGAAGACCACCAAAACCAACGAATACCGGAAACTGGTATCTGTGGGAGGTACTACCGTTAACCGTGGCAAAGAAGGTGAAGCGCGTACCGAAACCACCACGCCGAAGATGGAGCGCGTTGATATTAAACTCAACCCGATCTACGCCTACCCGAAAACCACTCAGGAGATTCTCGACTTCTCCGAGGTGGATATTCTGGGCTGGCTGTCTTCTGAAATCGCCGACACCTTCAGCGCGACCGAAGAAAATGATTTTGTTAACGGCGATGGTACAGATAAATCTAAAGGCTTCCTTGTTTATGCCCGCGCGGCCACCAGCGACAAAACCCGTCCATTCGGTACGCTGGAGAAAATGGAAACAGCCGCTGTCACCTCTGATGGTCTGATCGATCTGCTGTACAAGCTGAAAGCCAAATACCGCAAAAATGCCGTATGGGTGATGAACTCCAACACCGCCGCCACGCTGCAAAAGCTGAAAAACGGTAACGGGGATTACATCTGGCGCGATCGTCTGGTTGCCGGTTCTCCCGATACGCTGCTGGGCCGTCCGGTTCAGTATCTGGAAACTATGCCGGATGCGGAGGCAGGTAAAGCATTCCTCGCGGTAGGCGACTTCAAGCGCGGCTATTTCATCGTGGATCACACCACTGGCGTGCGTACCCGCCCTGACAACATCACCGAACCGGGTTTCCTGAAAATCCATACGGACAAGTATTTAGGTGGTGGAGTGGTTGATTCCCGCGCGATTAAAATTCTCGAAATGTCAGGTTCCGGCTCCTGATTAACAGGGGCTTCGGCCCCTTACTATTTTGGTGGTTAATTATGATCGAACCTGAGAAAGAATATTTTAATTGCTGTCTGGCTTACCAACCCAACGGCTCACTTATCTGGAAACAAAGACCTGAAAGCCATTTTTCTAGCGTTGCTCAGGCCAAAACATGGAATGCGCGGTATGCCGGAAAGTCTGCTGGTTGTTATTCCAATGGTTACAGAGTTGTTTCTGTAAATAAAAAACTGCAACTGGCGCACCGGGTTATCTGGATTATGCATTTCGGCTCTATACCCGCCGGAATGGAGGTTGATCACATTAACCATGTTAAAAGCGACAACCGGATAACGAATTTGCGGCTGGTTACTCATGCCGTGAATCAGAAGAATTTATCTATCCAGAAAAATAACACTAGCGGCATGACAGGCATACGCCGTGATAAGCGCAGCAATAAATGGATAGTCCAGATTAAACCTCGCGGACAAAAAACAAAACATATTGGCTCGTTCGATGAATTAGATCTTGCCATTTCAGCCCGGAAAGCTGCGGAAGTTAAGCATGGCTTTCATAAAAAT
Source organism: Citrobacter sp. HN-141 (assembly GCF_033341895.1). Taxonomy (NCBI): domain Bacteria; kingdom Pseudomonadati; phylum Pseudomonadota; class Gammaproteobacteria; order Enterobacterales; family Enterobacteriaceae; genus Citrobacter; species Citrobacter sp. HN-141. The sequence goes on from NZ_JAWPBF010000022.1 coordinate 34,682, forward strand.
CATGGGAGCCTGAATTAACAATGAAAACAATCGATTTTGAAATCCGTACCTCCGAAGTGAGCGCCAGCAACAAAAAGCTGGTGGGCTATGCCGTGCGCTGGAACAGTCTGTCAGAAGTTATCTGGGATGAGTTCCGCGAGCAGTTTGCGCCGGGGGCGTTTAAAGACAGCCTGGCATCTGGTAGCGATGTGCGGGCGCTGTACGAGCACAACTATACCCAACTGCTGGGCCGTACTAAATCCGGCACGCTGGTACTGTCAGAAGATGATACCGGGCTGCGCTTCGAGCTGACCCCGCCGAATACCCAGCTTGGCAATGATGTGCTGGAGCTGGTGGAGCGCGGGGATATCTCCGGCATGAGTTTTGGCTTCCGGGCGCTGAAAGAGGCGTGGGATATCGGCCAGTCTCCATACCTGCGCACTGTTACCGCTGCCGAACTGCGGGAGATTACTGTTACCTCTATGCCTGCTTATCCTGAGTCTGGCGTTGAGATCGCGCACCGTTCGCTTTTCTCCCAACATCCTGAACTGCGCCGAGCTGGCGATAACCGTCGCCGCTGGGCTGAATTAGCGGGGCTCTGATATGTGGAATATCTGGCCGTTTGGCCATAAGTCTGAAGCCTCCGAACAGCGCAACATGACCATTGATGAGTTTCTGGCGATGGCAGGGATTCCAAATACCGGATCAGGCGAATATGTGTCTGCGGGTACTGCGGAATCTCTGCCTGCGGTGATGAACGCCGTGTCAGTTATCAGTGAGGCCGTGGCAACAATGCCCTGCTACCTTTACCGCGTCCGTAATGATAACGGGCGTGAGGCGCGGGAATGGCTGAGCAATCATCCGGTAGATTTTCTCCTGAACGAGCAGCCGAACGACTGCCAGACGCCTTACCAGTTTAAACGCACAATGATGCGTCACTGTCTGCTGAACGGTAACGCCTATGCGGTGATCCAGTGGGGCCGAGACGGGCAACCGCAATCCCTGCACCCGTATGCGCCGGGGAGCGTTGTTCCTGAGCGTATCGGCCAGCATAAATATAAATACACCGTTACTGAGCCGTTTACCGGGGCTGTGCGCACCTACCTGCAGGAAGAGATTCTGCACCTGCGTTACTCCACCGATGATGGTTTTCTGGGGCGCTCTCCGATCACCATCTGCCGTGAGGCGCTGGGGTTAGGTCTGGCACAACAGCGCCACGGTGCCAGCATTATGAAAGATGGGATGATGGCTTCGGGGGTAGTGGTAACTAAAGAATGGCTCGACAGCGTGAAGGGCAAACAGGCAATGGATGCGCTGGAACGTTACAAAGGTGCCAGAAATGCCGGGAAAACGCCGATCCTTGAAGGTGGCATGGACTATAAGCAACTTGGCATGAGCAATCAGGATGCTGAGTGGCTGGCCTCCCGGCGCTTCTCCATTGAAGACATTGCCCGCATGTTTAACGTTTCTCCCATCTTCTTGCAGGAATACAGCAACAGCACCTACAGCAATTTTAGTGAGGCGAGCCGCGCATTTCTCACCATGACGATGCGTCCGTGGCTGGCGAACTTCGAGCAACAAATTAAATCCGCGCTGCTGGTGGCCTCTCCCGTTCCGGGAACCCGCTATCTGGTGGAGTTTGACTCCGCTGACCTTCTCCGTGCCACACCTACCGAGCGTTACGCCACTTATGAGCGCGGTATCAAGAACGGGATTATGAACCCGAACGAAGCCCGTGAGCGTGAGGGTATGCCGCCGCGTGAAGGTGGTGACGAGTTCAGTCAGGCATGGAAGCAGGAAGTGAAGATCAGTAAAGACAGCAAGGACGGTGACGTATGAGAGCCGGAAAGATGAAACGCCGCGTTACCTTTCAGAAGTCGGAATCTCACCGCGACCCGACTGGTCAGGTTATCTATGAATGGGCTGACCTTGCCTCAGTCTGGGCTGAAATTCGTGCTATCAGCGGGCGTGAGCGCATGTCTTCCGGGGCGCTTTACTCCGAAGCCACTGTGCGAATCTGGACGCGCTACCGCGACGATATCACCACCGCAAACCGCATTCTGTACCGCTCGCCAAACGTCCGGGGGCAGGTTTACGGCATCGTGGCCGTCATTCCTGATGTGGATCACACCCGGCTTGAGCTGCTGTGCAAGGGAGGCATTTTCAATGAGTGAGTTAATCGGTCTGGAAGAAGCAAAGCTGCATTGCCGTATTGATGATGATTACGAAGATACGTTGATACAGGCGTACATCGAAGCTGCGCTGGAGGTCTGCCAGAAGCATATCGGCAAGCGATTTGATAACGGTCTGGAGTTCACCCCGGCTATCAAGATCGGCTGTCTGATGTACGTCTCTCAGCTGTACGAGTACCGCACGATGATTGGTGACACCGACGCCAAAGAGATACCGATGGCTGTCTCTGCGTTGTGGTCTGTCTACCGAGATGTGGGGGTGTACTGATGCCGTGGCAACCACTACGCCGGTGCACAGAGCCGGGATGCAATAAACGGGTGAAGTCTGGCAAGTGTGACGAGCATAAGCGGGAAGCGTGGCGGGCAGAGGATGCCAGACGCGGCCACCGTCGCGCCCGTGGTTATTCAGCCTCATGGGAGAAGTACCGCGCTCAGTACCTTAAGCGCTATCCGCTGTGCGTTGAGTGTCAGAAGCTGGGCCTCTACGTTCCTGCAAAGATTGTCGATCACATCATCCCTATCAACGGCGGTGATGACGTTCTGTTCTGGCCTGAGTGGAATCACCAGCCGTTATGCCAGGCGCATCATAACCAGAAGACCACACAGCAAGACCCAACCACCAAAGCGAAGCGCAAAGCAGGGCTGTACCGTGAGCAGGAAGAGCGTGCAGCACATCGCAATGACTGGATGTATGAGGCTGACAATGACTGAGCAGGAACAGCAGCGGCTGATTAGTGGGCTGATAAAGCAGCGCGAGGCATGGCAACCAGCCAGACAGAGAGCGCACACGAAGCCCGTAGCAAAGCGCATGAGTCAACGTGACCGGGAGCTTATGGAATGCTTCCGCAACCGCTGACAGGCGGCATGGGCGGGGTGGGGGAGGTTTTAAAGACAAACCCCCTGCTGCAAGGCACCGCCTGCCCCCTCAAATTTTTACGCACGGTGATTTTTTTGAAAATAAAACGCGATGGAAACGAGAAATTTTTATGGCAAGACCACCAAAACCGCCAGCTTACCTTGATGAGTTAGCCGCGCAGCAGTGGAAAGCGAAAGCGAAGCAACTGGCCGAGCGTGGCGATCTGACACCCGCCGACTGGAACAACCTTGAGCTTTTTTGCGTCAACTATTCGATGTACCGCAAAGCCGTGGAAGACCTTGCCAGCCGTGGGTTCAGCATTGTTAACAGCCAGGGTGGCGAGAGCCGAAATCCGGCACTGAGTGCAAAGGCCGATGCTGAAAAAATCATGATTAAAATGTCGTCGCTGCTGGGCTTTGATCCGGTGAGCCGCCGCCGGAATCCGGTAGAAACGGAAGAGGAAGACGAGCTTGACCGTCTGGAATGAGTACGCAAACGCGATAAAAACGGGCGAAATTCCGGCCTGTAAGCGTGTAAAACAGGCCGTGGAGAGGTACTTTTCAGACCTGAATGACCCCCGTTATGAGTTCGATACGGCGACCGTAGAGCGGTTTATTGCCTTTTCCCGGCTCTGTCCACACGTCAAAGGCCCGCTGCGCGGCCAGCCAATCGAGCTGGAGCCGTGGCAGCAGTTCGCCTTTGCTAACCTGCTGGGCTTTAAAGTCAGGGAGTCAGGCCGCCGGAAGTACAGCAGCGCGTTTATTGAGGTGCCGCGCAAGAATGCCAAATCCACTGTGGCCGCCATGCTGGCTAACTGGTTTCTGGTGATGGAGAAGGGCCAGCAGGATATCTACACGGCGGCGGTGAGCCGGGATCAGGCCCGAATCGTGTTCGACGATGCCCGCCAGATGTGTCTGCTGTCAAAACCGCTGAAAAAGCGCGTCAATATTCAGGCGCACAAGGTCATTTTTCCGAAGAGCAACAGCCTGTTAAAGCCACTGGCGGCGAAGGCGGCTACCATTGAGGGCACTAACCCCAGCCTGGCGATTGTCGATGAGTACCATCTTCACCCGGATAACGGCGTTTATTCCGCGCTTGAGCTGGGCATGGGCGCACGTCCTGAGGCGGTTCTGTTCGCCATTACCACCGCCGGGAGTAATGTTGTCTCCGCCTGCAAACAGCATTACGACTACTGCTGCCAGATTCTGGCCGGGGAAGAGAGCAACGATTCGCTGTTTGTCCTGATCTACGAGCTGGACGACGAAAGCGAGGTTGAACAGCCGGAAATGTGGATCAAGGCCAACCCTAACCTGCATGTATCCGTTGACGCGGCGAAACTGGAATCCACCATCCAGAAAGCACGGGGCATACCGTCGCAGTGGGTGGAAATGCTGACCAAACGTTTCAATATCTGGTGTCAGGGCTCCACGCCGTGGATGGGTGCCGGTGCATGGGATGCCTGTGCACTCGACTATACCGAAGAAGATCTGGCCGGAAGGGAGTGCTACGCCGGGTTTGACCTGTCCTCTACCAGCGATATCACCAGCGTGAGCTACGCTTTCCCGTTCGACAGGGAGATCAGGCTCCTGACCCGTCATTATCTGCCGGAAGCACAGTTGCTTAACGTCGCCAACAAAAACCGCGCCATCTACCGCCAGTGGGTGAAAGCGGGCTGGATACGCACCACACCCGGTGACTGTATCGACTATGACCGCATCCGTGACGATATTTTGCGTGATGCCGAAACATTCAACATTCGGCTGGTGGGTTTTGATACGTGGAACGCCACGCATCTACGCACCCAGCTGCAGGGGGCGGGCCTCGATGTGGAGCCGTTCCCGCAAACCTATCTTAAATTCAGTCCGGTAGCGAAATCCTTTGAGGTGTTCGTAAACCGCAAGGTGGTGCGCCATCGGGGCGATCCGGTTCTGGCCTGGGCGATTGGTAACGTGGTGATGGAGTCCGACGCTAACGCCAACATTAAGCCCAACAAAAAGAAATCCTCTAACAAGATAGATCCTGCGGTATCTGCGCTGATGGCGTTCGGCACCTTCCAGGCTGAGCATGAGGATTTTGCTTTCGATATGAGCGATAGCCATAAGCAGCGACTTGCCGAATTTACCGGGATTTGAATATGCTCAAACACAAGAAAATTGAGTCTGTGATCGACGAAATGGCTCGTCAATTGGGCCATGAACTTAACGGGCAGGATAAGCTGGTAATCCGCACTAAAACAGCTATGGTGTTGGCCGCTAAACAGCGGCACCGCCAGCGCATGGAAGCGCCTCCCTATCAGTGGCGAAAGCCAGATAAATTAAGGCGTTGAAAGAGGTTCACCCCCTATAAAGCACCAGTATTGTTCTGGTGCTTTTTTGTTTGTTCAGACAAAGCTGTATAAACATCTGTATAAACATTAATAAAAAAGGCGCTATCCCATGCCGAGTAGCGCCTTTTTAAACAAGCGTTTAACTAATCGAAATTAGTTCATGCCGTTTTACTTTTTTGCTAAATGATCGAGATAATCATCAAGTGGGGTGAATGTTGTTGCTGCTTGCTTTAGCTCACGAGCGGCATGTTGCCAAAACACAACATGTACTTTTATGCCACGCTTCGTTAGTTTTTCTATTGCCGGGACATAGTCAGAATCGCCAGAGACAAGGGTAATCTCATCGCCCTCTTGCAAAATCGTAAAAGAATCCTCAATCATTGTTGCAACAATGTCGGTATCAATCTTTTTCTCAGAGTTTGCAACATTGCGGTCATAAGTGACTACATCAAACCCTTGTTTTTCGGCCGCAACCCATAATGAATCATTCTTTGGCGGTCTGGAGCCAAAAAGAGTGGCTTTACGCACCCCAACTTTATCACCCCCAGCAAATGCAAAGAGTCGCCCAAAGTCCATTTTCCAATTATGATCGCAAATATTGCCTTTTACAGCAGTCCAAACGTCCGGAACCTTGCCTGATTTGAAAGCCGCAACATGCATGCCTTCAATCCAAACATTGGAATTGTCAACGTAAAGTAGATTTGCCATTTTCAGAATTCCTCAACCGCCAATACTCAATAATACCTAGCGGCGGTATCCTATAGGTATCCTAGAAATAATGACCTAAGTAAGAAATGATGTAACCTATTGAAAAGATGGTGGCCCCTGCTGGACTTGAACCAGCGACCAAGCGATTATGAGTCATAAAATTGGTATGTTTTTAATTGTTCGTCATTGTCTCTATTTGTATTTTTAATTATCTATAATCAATCAGTTATGAAGTTATTTTTGTTTCTGATTGGTTCTCTCATTTCCCCATTGTACTATCCTTACCTGACCCATTACCTGACCCAAAATGGGCATTGGGTCAGGTAACGCTTATCCTCAGAAAGGTAACCTCATGGCCGCTAATCTTACCGAGACTGCTATACGTGGATTGAAGACAAAAAGTACGTCGTACTACGTGTGGAGCAACAGTGCTCAACGTGGCACCGGCAGGCTTGGCGTTAAGGTTCAGCCTTCAGGCAGCAAAGTTTTTTATTTCCGTTATTACGTTGAGAAAGGGAAGAAAGAGAAGTTCATCCAGTTGGGCATCTGGCCTGAGATGAAGCTGGTGACGGCCAATGAGTTGGCGAAAAAGTATGGAGCCTGGCTTGTTGAAGGAAAAGAGCCCCAACAAGAGCTTGAGCAACAACGCCTGGCCGAAGAGCACCTTATGCAGATCCATCGCTCTCAAGGATCGTTTGATGAGCTGGTGCATGGCTACGTTAACAAGATGAAGCTCGACAATAAGCGGACCTGGGCTGATGTCCTGAAGCGTCTTGAAAAAGAGTGCTACACGGTTATCCCTCGAGAAACCAAAGCGAAAGATGTAACACCTCTGCAGATCAAAACCATCCTCTCAGGCATTATCCAGCGTGATGCGGTGGTGCATGCTAACCGGATTCGCTCGTATCTGATGGCAGCATTTAACTACGGCTTAAAAGCCGATAACGATCCGATGAATACCAGTGTGGGTATTACGTTCGGTCTTGAAGTAAATCCGGTATCGGCCATACCGAAACAGTCTTCGGCGGAAAAAGTGGGTGATACATGGTTAACGCTGGAAGAGCTACGTTTTGTCATGGAGCAGTTCGCTCAGGCAACTAACGTTGGGCCACTGATGCAGCACCTAATCCGCTTCTGTGTTTATGCTGGCGGGCAGCGTCCGTTTGAAATGATTGCCAGCCAGTGGAGCGCGATTGACTGGCAGCAAAAGACGCTCCTGGTAATTGCCGATGTATCGAAAAACAAACGGGAGCACCTGATCCCGCTGACTGAATCGGCATTAAGTGAATTAGCCTCAGTGAAAGAACTGACTAAGGAAAGTAACAGCCCCTATATCTTCCCGCTCTCGACCAACGGCGAACGACCGGTGCGTACCGATAGTCTGGCGCGTTCCATCATGTATTTCCGGGCTTTTAATCCTGAGTTTAAAGTTTTCACGGCGCGAGATTTACGTCGCACCTGTAAAACGTTGATGGGGGAGGCGGGGATCAGCAAAGAGATCCGCGACCGTATCCAGAATCACGCTTTGAACGACGTTAGCTCGAAACACTATGATCGTTATGATTACCTTACTGAAAAGCGCAGGGCGCTTGAGATCTGGGAAGATCGGATTAACAACTATCAACGACAGCAGGAAAACAACGTTGTGAACTTGTTTGGGCGGAGGTGAGAGCTTGGCAAAATATGAGCTTAATTCAGCAGAAGAGCGCTATCAGCCGGGCTCTGGTGATTTGGTGCTATCTAATAAACTGGGGATCATTGATGAAGAGGAAATGGAGGCGCTGGAATCGGGCCTACTGCTGATGCTGTATGAGCAGCTATTTATTGAGGGCCAGCCGCCTGAGGCGCTGGCTTTTGAGCACATCAGCAGGTGGCATCGCCAGTGGCTGGGGAATGTGTATGACTGGGCGGGGAGGTTGCGTAATGCCAACTTAACTAAGGACGGCTTCCAGTTTGCCGCTGCCGACAGGATTCCACTTCTTCTCGATGGTTTCGAGAAACAGTTTCTCGCTCAGTCTGGTGCGCTGAAATCCTTGGCTCGTCTGGAGCTGGTAAGTTATCTGGCTGAATGCCATGTGGAGTTTATTTTGATCCACCCATTCAGAGAAGGTAACGGGCGTCTGTCGCGGCTACTTTGCGATGTGCTGTCGGTTCTGGCAGGGAAGGGCTTACTTGATTACAGCCTGTGGGATGAGCAGAAGGCGTTTTACTTCAAGGCAATACAGGCTGGTGTGTCAGGAAACTACAGCCCTATGATGCAACTGGTGAGCGACATCTTGCCAGATTAACGGGCGAGGCCAACGGCTTTTGCCTGTGCCTGATTTTGTTTGAGTTGCTGCTCAATTTTGTGCACAGAAACACCGGTTTCAATTGCGGTTGAGCTGGCAACAGAACGATAGATTTGAGTTTTAGTGATCTGACTATGTACTGTTTTTTTTGTCATCGTGAAAGCCTCGCTGTCTCAGTCCTGATTCTAGTGCGGATTGGGGGGGCTAGCAAGACTGTTATCAGCTCACCAAATGCATAATTCAGCCGCTGGTTATCTTAGGCGGTCGGAGAGGTGAATTCGGAACTGTACTCATTTTTGACCAAGATCACATAATCTGTATTATCATAAGTGATGTTTAATATTATTTGGTTTATAACACAACGAGTTAATTGATTTTAATGGTGGGGTTGATGAACTCTAATTTTGTTTCTTTATCAAAAGTTTCAGATGATACGGTTGTCGAGAAAATTCTTGATGAGTGGTTTGTAAAGAAAATCAATCTTTTTTTGTATTTTGGAGGAAGCGGTAAAAAGTGCAGGCTATCAAGATGCATTTCTCCCTCTCTACATATAGGCGGAGAGCAGGTAATAACTAATGGGGATGAGTTTTATCTGTCAGAAGAAAGTGACGCACATTCAATTTTAAAATTTATCCCTGACCTACCATTAACTTCTCATTTGACGATCACTAAAGGTTTTAAAATATCAAGATCTATTCGCGGGGAGTATTTCAATTATGAATATTCCGGCAGTGCGTTAGGATACTGGGTAGTTGTCCCTACCCAAATATCAGCTTTTAATAATGGTAATTATCTTCTAACTGATAAGAAGTCATTCAGTTTGAAGGCTGGTTTGTCAGGGGCAGTATATATTTATAGTGTTTACGATGAGGACTATTTGATTTTTGAAGATGACTCTTTTGTTAGCAATAATGACCTGTATATTGATATAAAGGTACTTGATTCTTTTCTTCCTCTTTTTGACTCCAAACAGAGTAAACACGTTGATTTTATACTTGAAAAGTCTCTCTCGAGTAAATTTTTAACATCAAAATACAACATCGCACTTTATTTGATGATGAACAAACTTGTTGTAAGGAGCGGTGATACTCCTGTTGTAAGTAAATTTAAACTCGACTACGACGAAATGTGGAAAGGAAATGTTTCTGAAAGCACACTCTGCGAGTGGTTTGAAAAGCCTGAGTTGTATATAGAAAAAAGGCAGCGATTGACGCCTGAGAAGAAGAAAGGGTTGTATTTATTCCTCACCCTCTTTATTAAGAAGGAAGGGATAAAAAATACCAAGGAGAAAGCGTCTGTAATCGCGGAAAAATTAAACGAACTGGCGCTTCAGGAGTATCAACTGGACGAAGTGATTTTCACTGCTAATCATGTTAAACCTTGGCTAGAAAAGCCCCTTAGCTAATGTCTTACTAAGCGCTTATCCAAAATTGCATTCCTTCCCAAATCTTCTGTTCTGAAACATGATTGTCTCCACCGAAACCACAGGAGGCAATCATGACCAAATCTTTTAATCAACCCACAGCTGACCAGCGCTTGCAGGCGCTACAAAACTATGGCGAACCTTCAGATCGCTTAGTAAGGGAGAAAGAGCGCCAATATATCACATCGATTTCCCGGTCAACAGCTTGGAAGCTTGAACAAATAGGCAAGTTTCCGCGACGTAAACCACTGGGGGCTAAGTCGTGTGGCTGGTTGCTTAGCGATCTTCTTTACTGGATCAGTGAGCGCTAAGGATCCTGTTTTTCTAGTATTTTTCATCTAATGGTTGGGAATGCATCTTGCTATTTCCACTATTAATAGCGGAATAGCAACTCAACCGGAGGTACTTTTAACATTAAATGATGATGAGGTTTTATGTCGGGAGATCGAGAGTTCCCCATACATGTGCTTCCCGCAAGGGCGGGACATGCAATCTATGAAGTAGTACAACAAACTCAGGCACCACTTTCCATGGTTGCAGCAGAGATGCTTGGCGTCATATCTCTTGCTTGTCAGAACAGAATTGATGTTTGTAGATTGAATAATCTGCGTAGCCCTACATCGCTTTTTATTGTGACAATTGCGGAATCTGGGGAACGGAAGAGCACGGTAACTAAGTTGTTAATGAAGCCCATTTACCAACTAGAGGAACGGCTATTTGACCTATATAAACAAGAAATAATTAAGTGGCGGTATAACGTAAAGATTTTCAAGGCGGAAGAGAAAGCTTTGATGTCAAAACTGAAGTCAGAGATCCGTGGTGGCAAAGATCCAACCATAACACGTGAAAGTCTGAGTATGCTGCAAGATAGTTATCCTGTAGAGCCTGTCAGATATAAGTTGACGTTTAATGATACCACACCAGCGGCGATAAAAGAGTATCTCTGTGGTGACTGGCGATCAGTTGGCATTTTATCAGATGAGGCTGGGACCATATTTAATGGTTATGCATTAAATGAATTGCCGTTTGTAAACAAAATGTGGGATGGCGCAACCTATTCAGTCGAAAGGAAAAACGCACCTGAGAGGTTAATAAAAAATGCCAGATTGACATTATCCCTACAGGTTCAGTCTGTAGTTATCAATAGATATATTGAAAGAAAAGGGGATATAGCAAAAGGGATAGGATTTTTTGCTCGTACACTTATTTGTCGTCCCTTTTCAACACAAGGATATAGACAAATAACTAATCCTGTTGTCTCAAGTGAACATTTGCCTGTGTTCCATGAGCGATTAATGGAGATCGTCAATGAGAGTATCGAAAACAAAGATGAACGTATTTGCCTTCATTTCTCGCCAGAAGCAAGACAGAGATGGATTGTATTTTATAATCAAGTTGAAACAGAAATGCGGTTACTCGGGTTTCTTTCAGACTTTAAAGATTATGCATCTAAAATCGCTGAAAATATGGCAAGGATTGCTGCATTATTACACTATTTTAATGGTGATGAAGGGGATGTATCACTTACCGCTGTTGAAGCTGCTATAGAAATAAGTGCATGGTACGTAGATGAGTATATAAAATTATTTTCCAAACAACAGGAGCTAGATATGGTCAATACAGATGCAGATGAGCTTTATTGGTGGATAAAAGAATATTGCAATCAAAATCTTTTACCATATATGAGGAAGAATACCATACTGCAATATGGGCCTAACCGGTTCAGGGACCGCGGTAAAGTAAATGAATTATTAAGCACTCTTTATTCTCAAGGGAAGATAAAGGCTGCTAAAAAAGGAAAAACTATCTTTATACAGGCGATGGATACCTGGGGGGTTTAATGAAGTAAAAAAATACCATCGATATACTTGCTTGTTCTAACTAATTGCAGAGTTATTTTGGAACTGCCACCGCAGGCAGGTGATAGCTTTTGCCTAAATTTAAATGTTGGAAAGGTAATATATATTTATTTGATAAATCACTCACAACATATCCCTGTGAATAGCAGGGATATTAAAATCAGAGATGTATGATGAAACTTTACCAAGGTACTCATGGCGATCATATTCTCGCTTACAGAGATAAAATTGCTCTGACAGTCAGTAATGCTATCAATCAGTTTCCACGTACTATGGCATTAAGAGCGGATCTTCATTACCCACCTATTTTAGATAATGGTGATACGGTATGCTGTTTTCCTAACCTTGAACCCGGTGCAATATCACGATTTCTGGATTCGATGAAAGCGATTTTGGAAGCACATGAACATCGCAGAAAGTTTGCTGGGATCAGAGTCAATAAGAACGTTGTACGTAATGTCTGGGCAAGAGAATACTCAAAGAATGGCAAATGCCATTTCCACATTTGCTTGTTCTTTAACAAAGATGCTTACTACCATCTGGGGCATCTCAAACATAGTGGTACACTTAGCAATCTGATAGTCAGGGCGTGGTATAGCGCTCTCGGCTTGGAACTTGAAGATTGTCGTGAAATTGTACATTTTCCGGACAATTGCAGGTATGTGCTCAACGTAAACGATCCTGATTTTGACATCATATACAATGAGTTGCTTGAACGACTGGATTACTTGACCAAGCTTGATACGAAGGTATTTGGTGAGGGAGATAGAAGTTTCGGGTGTAGTCGGGGATAATTTTTACTGCAATGGCCTTTCTTATGCGAGAAAGGCCAAATCAAACCAGATAACGTTAATTATTTAACTTATTCACTTACTGCAATCTGCGCTTCGGACAAAAATATAGCATCCAAAATTTTTGTAGATTGTAGTAGCTTGTCAAGAGCTGTTTGCAATGGAAAAAATACTTCATGTTCCACTGGAAACTCACCATGCTCTTTCCAGCACTCAGTGAGTAAATTAGGTTTAATCGTGACAGGTAGGAAATAGTTACCTTTCCCTTGTTCCAATAGCCCTAGTGTCTGCAGTTGCTCACGGTAGGATTGTTGAACATTACTCGCATAACTAGCAATCTTTTTGACTCCACCAAAATACCCGGCATTCAATTTAAACTCAAAACCAAACAGCCCCTGCTCGGTTCCCGTACCCGTCAGGACGGCTAAAATATAATCATTTCCTTCAGTAACAGTCGAACTGTTTTCAAACCAATATTTGCAGTTAACGCCTTCAATGACCCAAGCTGGATGGGCCAGCCAGCAATAATCCTGATGTTCATAATTTGCTTTACCTACCCAGCTGTTGTCTTTCATAAATCGTTCAACACACTGATCAAAGCTTTTCCAGAAGGCAGGGCTTAAATGCTTTTCAAAATAAACAACAGCTTCGTTAAACATCTTTAGTTGCGAAAGAATCAGTATACCGGCCTGACGTTCTGCATCGCTGTGTGGATTCATGTCTAATCCCTTAAATTAAAATGTACGAACTCGATTAAGAAAGCAAAATGCGGCATGGGCAGCCATTTGGCGGCTTTGTTGAATAAATCAGATTTCGGGTAAGTCTCCCCCGTAGCGGGTTGTGTTTTCAGGCAATACGCACGCTTTCAGGCATACCTGCTTTCGTCATTTTGTTCAGCGCTCGTACCAGGGCCATAGCCTCCGCAACCTGACCATCGTAGTCACGCAGCGTCAGTGAACCCCCGAACAGCTGTTTTACCCGGTACATCGCCGTTTCCGCTATCGAGCGACGGTTGTAATCTGTTGTCCATTTCCACCGCGTATTACTCCCGGTCATTCGCTGATTAGCCACTGCACGGTTACGGTCTGCATATTCACCGGGCCAGTAACCCGCACCTTTTCGGGGCGGGATAAGCGCGCTGATTTTCTTACGCCGCAGTTCATCGTGACAGAGCCGGGTGTCGTAAGCGCCGTCTGCCGATGCTGCCCTGATTTTTCTGTGAGTCTGCCGGATAAGACCCGGGAAGGCTTCTGAGTCCGTCACATTATTCAGCGACAGGTCTGCACAGATGATTTCATGTGTTTTGCTGTCAACTGCCAGATGCAACTTTCGCCATATACGACGGCGTTCTTTGCCGTGTTTTTTGACTTTCCATTCGCCTTCACCAAAGACCTTCAGCCCGGTGGAATCAATCACCAGATGCGCGATTTCACCTCGGGTGAACGTTTTGAAACTGACATTAACCGACTTTGCGCGCTTGCTGACACTGGTGTAATCCGGGCAGCGCAACGGAACATTCATCAGTGTAAAAATGGAATCAATAAAACCCTGTGCAGCCCGCAGGGTCAACCTGAACACGCGTTTAATGACCAGAACGGTGGTGATGGCGAGATCAGAATAGCGCTGAGGTCTTCCCCGTGATGAAGGCGTTGCCGACTCATACCAGGCCTGAATAGCTTCATCATCCAGCCAGAAAGTTATGGAGCCACGGTTGATGAGGGCTTTATTGTAGGTGGGCCAGTTGGTGATTTTGAACTTTTGCTTTGCCACGGAACGGTCTGCGTTGTCGGGAAGATGCGTGATCTGATCCTTCAACTCAGCAAAAGTTCGATTTATTCAACAAAGCCCCATTTGGCGTGAAGGAGAGTTTTCGGTTACTAAAAGCGAGTTGTTTTAAAAGTATTCAAATGCTAAGTTAATGAAATTAATTATAGAATTTTGCTTACGGTTAAGCCTTTCGTCGTATTGGTTTTTTCAGGGCTGGCGGGGCGCTGTCTTGTTTGTCCTTTAAGATTTATTTATTCTTCGTGCGCTAAGCGTCCATTCGATAATTTCGATGAATATATCCCCTGTTTGCCCTCCTCTGGCCTGGCGACATGGTGTACGCTCCTGGCAACGCTGAACTCAGAATATTTATCCAGTCACTCTATTTTTTAAGAGCAGTAAACCTATGACTACAATAAAGAACCGTCGTTTACGTCCGCGTGCGCATCGTTTTGCTCTTGAGTCTCGCCAGCTTTTTGATGGAGCCGCTCTGGCTGAAACCGCCATCCATGAGGCATCGGCAAGCGATCTGGTGCACCATGAAAGCGCCACCGAACCCGCGAAGGCGCTGGATATTCCCCACGCCGCCACAGCCGACGCCGCAAGCGAAAAACCGGGCAGCGCCGCCAGCGAAGTCTATGTAATAGACCAGCATATCTCCGGCTGGCAGTCGCTGGTGGACCAGGTGCCGCAGGGCAGCCAGGTGGTGATTATCGATGAAAACAGCTCGGGTCTGAGCCAGCTTGCCGACGCGCTGAAAGGCGAAACCAATATTTCCGCCATTCATATTCTGAGCCACGGCGCGTCCGACACCATTACGCTTGGCACCGATGTGCTGACGGCGGACAACCTCTCGGCGTGGTCTTCACAGCTCAGCGCTATCGGCGCAAGCCTTAGCGACAGCGGCGACATCCTGCTTTACGGCTGCGACGTCTCCGCCCAGGATAACGCCTTTATCACCCGCTTCGCCGAAGTGACTCAGGCGGACGTGGCGGCCTCCAGCGACATGACCGGCAGCGCGGCGCTTTCCGGCGACTGGGTGCTGGAAAACCATACCGGCAGCATTGAAGCGAAAACCTTCGCCTTTGATTACGACGGTCTGCTGGCCGGGCCGGAAGTCACCGCGCCGGAAAAAGGCATCACCGTCGCCGAGCCGAGCAGCCTTAACGCCGCAGGCGCCGATACCGCCACGCTCAGCGGCTGGCAGGTCAGCACCACGGACGCCAGCGAAACCGTCATCGTCACGGTGAGCCTGAGCAACAGCGCCATCGGCAAACTCAGCGACAGCCAGACCAGCAACGCTTCGCTGACCATGACCGGCATTGCCAGCAAAGCGCAGGCCTGGCTTAACAGCATCACCTTTACCTCCGCTGACGTCGAGCTTGGCAACACCGCCGCCAGCGGCAAGCTGGACGTCACGGTGCGCGACAGCGCGGGCGTCAGCACCAGCAAATCCATCGATGTGACCGTGACCCCGTCGAACGACCCGGTAAGCGTGGCCGACGCCACCCAGAACGTGCCGGAGATCGAATCGGGCGGCAGCGTCATCACCACCGTGACCCTTAACGCCATCGATGCGGAAGTAACGGCGGGCACCCAGCAGCCCGTGCAGATTGTCTATGATCTGACCGACCCGCCGCAGTATGGCTATCTGACGCTGAACGGCGACCGGATGGGCGTCGGCTCTATCTTTACCCAGCAGGATTTGATCGACGGCAAGGTGAAGTATGTCCACACCGCCACGGGCGCAGACCAGAACGCCGCCGACGGCTTTACGGCGGTCATCAACGACGGCGCGACGCCGAAGGCGCAGTCCGATACCTTCCACGTCACGCTGAACATTACCCCGCAGAACCAGGCGCCGATCCTTAGCGGCAGCGGCGTGGTCTTTGAAGGCCAGCCCAACAATGCGGTCAACACCGGCAACGTCGGCCAGTATATAGAGGCGGACGGCGGCGGCGATCCGGGCGACACAACGCTGACTCTCACCATTACCGCCCTGCCGACCCACGGCACGCTCTGGTTTAACGGCGTCGCCGTCACCGTCGGCCAGACCTTTGACTATGCCGATCGCAATCTGCTGACCTATGCTAACGACGGCAGTGAAAACCAGGGCACCGACAGCTTTGGCGTACGCGTCACCGACCAGGGCGGCGGCACCGGCGTGCCGGCCAGCACCGACGGCACCATTACCCTGACCGTGCGCCCGGTGGATGACGACCCGACTCTGGACAACGTAACGCTGCACGCGCAGGTGGGCAATCTGGCGAACGCCGTCACCCTTACGTCTGCGATGATCGGCGCAAGCGACGTGGATTCCACCGATAACCACCTCAGCTTTATCGTTGACGACAGCAAGCTCACCCACGGTTACCTGACGCTGGACGGCTACCGCCTGCAAAACGGCGGCACCTTCACCATGCAGGATATCGTCGACGGCAAAGTGCAGTACGTGCAGTACGCCAGCGCCAGCGCGTCGGGTGACACCGACAGCTTCAACTTTGTGGTGGTGGACAACACCGCTGCGCTGCGCTGGAACGCCGACGGCACGACCTACACCCGCATCGGCGGGGTGTACACGCCGGGCACCGAAACGCTGACCAGCTTTACCTTTACCATCGGCCTTGCGGTGTTCACGGGCGGCGGTCCCGGCACGATCCGGGAGCGCGTCACCACCATCACCAACCGCGACTCCACCTGGGCGGGCGTGGACTTCACCTCCGGCAACGCCCGCGGCGAAGTAGAAGAAGGCGGCACCCTCGTGCTGAACGGCACCAGCGGCGACTTCTCAAGCGTGCCGGGCCTGAGCTACACCGCCACGGGCGTGGACGCCTCGCAGGTGGTCTATACCTTCCTCGGTTTCTCGAACGGCGCAAGAGACGGCGAGCTGCAAAAAAATGTCGGCGGCAGCTGGGTGACGCTCGGCGAATATGCCACCTTTACGCAGGCCGACCTCGACAGCGGCAATATTCGCTTCCAGCACGACGGCGGAGAGACCTTTGTCTACGCCGCGGCGTTCTCTGTCTCGGCGGGTCTGACCACGCTCGATGCCAACGGCAACCCGGTGACCAATATCTGGACGCCGACGCTGAACATCTACGTCACGCCAGTGAACGATCTGCCGGTGGTGACCGGCTCCTCCTCCACCGTCATCGCCGAAGGCGAAACCGCTTACCTGACCACCGGCCAGATAGCGATAAGCGACCCGGACGACGCCAACAGCGGCAACGGGCTGGAAGAGAGCGCGACGATCAAAGACGGCAGCGCCAGCGCCAACAATTACGCCTATAACAACGACGCGACCGGCGCCAACGCCCTGACGTTCACCATCAAAACGCTGCCGGACGGCTGCACGCTGCAATACTACAACGGCTCGCAGTGGGTTGACGTTACCGTCGGCCAGACGCTCAACGCCTCGCTGCTTACCGCCAGCGCCTCGACCACCGGGCTGCGCTTCGTCAGCGACGGCTCGGAAGTGCGCTCCACCACCTTTACCGTATCGGCCACCGACCGCTGGAGCGCCACCTCCGCCAGCGACGCGACGGTGAAAATCCAGATAACTAACGTCAACGACGCGCCGCAGATCGCCAAAGACCCGACCCAGGCCGACCCGACGGTGACCGCAGGCTCGCCGAACCTGATTGGCGGCACGCCAGTCAACAACCCGCTGTACGTCACCGAAGGAAGCTATGGCCAGATAACCAGCGCCATGCTGCAAGCCTACGATTCCGACAGCAGCTCAATGCAGCTGCAGTACACCATCACCGGCGCGCCGACCCACGGCACCCTGGCCTATTCCAAAGATGGTGTGAACTTCAGCCCCATCGGCAAAGGCTCCTCCTTCACCCAGCAGGATGTGGCGAACGGGTACATTTACTACCTGAACGACGGCACCGAAGGCAGCGGCAACAGCGAACCCGACACCCCGGACGATAAGTTCACCTTCACGATTTCTGACGGCGACAAAGAGCAGACCGGCAACGCGTTCTGGATCTACACCCGCCCGACCGACGACGCGCCGGAAGTGACCGCGCCGTCGGGCATCAAGAACATCGCCAGCGCCACGGCGACGAGCAACGCCCTGCCGGGCTTCTCGGTCAAAGATGGGGATCTGACAGACAGAGTGACCGATGGCGAGAGCGATTATTTGCAGGTGACCGTGCGTCTGCTGCATGCGGACGGCAGCGCCTTCGTGGCCAGCGAATACAGCGACGTGACCCTGGGTTACGCGACCGGCAGCGGCGCGACGATCTCTACCGCCCACGGCGGCCAGCACGACTATCTGGTCTTGAGCGGCACCCGCGCCCAGGTGAACGCGGCGCTGGCGGGCCTGACGGTGACCTTCAGAACCGACCGCAACGCCACCTATCAGGTGCAGACTATCGCCGATGACCGCCTGCGCGACGCAAGCGGCACGCTGACGGCAGGCGCTAACGGCGGCACGCTGAACCAGCCCGCGACGCCTGGCAGAGGCGCGGCGGCCACCGCCGTCGACGCCACCGAGTACAACTGGTACAGCGCCTCCGTACCGGAAAAAAGCGGCAACCTGAGCGCGGCGTCCGTCACCATTCGCGCCTCGGAAATCAACGATCCGGGCACGCTGACCGTGACCAACCTGGACCGTACCGTTTATGAAGATCAGGCAAGCTTTATCGGCGGCAATATCGTGGTGCAGGACACCGAATCCGCCGCCTTCGGCACGCCGGTGACCGTCACCATCACCGCGCCGTCCGGCACCCTCGGCATCGGCGGCGCGGACGTGAACACCAGCGCCACCGCCAGCGCCGCCGGCAGCCAGCCGGTTACGATTTCCGGCGACAACTCCGGCACGCTGACGCTGACCGGTCGCGCCAGCGACATTGAAGCGCTGCTGAACGACGCGGCGCTCGGCCTCACCTGGCAGAGCGGCGCCAACGTCAACCACGACCTGAACGGCGCAGCGGCGGGCGATGTCACCATCACCCTGCATCTGGACGACGGCGACTCGCATATCGGCGACACCGTGCAGGCCGACCCGGCCGACCAGACGCTGAACCTCACCATTGTGCCGGTGAACGACGCGCCGGTTGTCTCTGCAACGGGCGGTACGGTTTACCTCAACAGCGATCCGGCGGTAGTCGACGGCACCAAAGTCGGCGGCTTTGTGATTTCCGACCCGGATTACACCCACGGCGAAACCGATTTTATGCAGGTGACGGTGCGCATCACCGACGCCAGCGGCGTGCCGCTGACCGCCGCGCAGTACAGTAACGCCGGCGTATCCGACATCACCATTAGCTCCGGCAACACAACGTCCGGCGTGACGATTGACAGCGTCTATAACGACAGCGAGTCCGCACTGGTGATCCGCGGCACGCTGAGCCAGGTGAACGCGTACCTGGCGGCGCTGACCGTCTCCATGACCGGCTCCGCCCTGTCGAACGCCGATAACGCCTGGCGTGTGGAAGTGATTGCCGACGATCGCCTGCGCGACGCCTCTGGCAACCTGACAAGCGCCAACAGCGCCAACAGCGCCAACGGCGGCCAGAACGATGCCGTCACCGGCGTCGCGGCGGTGCCGACCACGGCTATCGACCCTTACGGCGCGCTGCCTTCCGGCCTGAGCCAGAACGTCAGTACCGCATGGCGCAGCGTCTTCCCAAGCGACGTCAACGATCCGGCGACCATCACGGTGACGGACAAGTCAGTCAACGAAGGCTTAACGACCGTCGACCTGCCCGCCATTACTGTGGCGGACCCGGACGCCGACAGCGCCAGCCTGACAGTGACGGTCACTCTGCCGGGCGGCTTTACCTTTAAAACGATTGGCGGGACGGGCGGCACCGTTGATGCGGGCGGCGTCAACACCACCAGCTTCACACTTACCGGCACGCTTTCGCAGATCAACAGCCGCCTCGCTAACCTGACGGTGAACCTGCCGACCAACGCGGGCGTCACCGCCGCCGACTGGAACGGCACCTTTAACGTCACCGTAGTGGTGAACGATAACGCCAACCACGGCAGCCGCCCGACCACGCTTACCGGCGACAGCAATAACCCGAACGCGAACCCGGGCGACATCAGCTACGCCGATGACACCTCCGCCGCGCTGGTCACCACCCGTACCTTTAGCGTGACCGTGAAACCGTCGAACGATGCCCCGGTCGTGCTGCTGGGCGGCGCTACCCAGACGCTGGCCCCGGTGAGCGAAGACACCAGCGCCGCAGCGATTACCGGCGACACCATTGCCAACCTGTTTGCCGGTAACTTCTCGGACCCGAACGATCAGGTCAACAATGCGTCCATTACGGCAACCGGCGGCACCAGCGCTGACAGTTTCTGGGGCGTGGCTATCACTAACCTGTCAGTCAACAGCGCGCAGGGCGAATGGCAATACTCCACCGATGGCGGCACGACCTGGGCTGCCATTGGCAGCCGCACCGACGCCAACGCCCTGCTGCTGGATGCAACGGCCAAAGTCCGCTTTGTACCTGCCGCTGACTTCTTCGGGACGCCTGCTGCCTTGAAAGTACGTCTGGTGGAAACCAACAACAACGGCGACACCACCGCAACGACAGGGTCGCTGACCAGCGGCCAGACTGTATCAACGGCAACCAACGACAGTAGTTCACGCTATAGCGTAGCGATGGTCACCCTCTCAACCAGCGTCACTAACGTCAACGACCGTCCGACGATTAGCGCGACGCCGCTGACCATGCAGGAAGATACGCCAGTTGGCAAAACGCTGAGCTCTATTCTTGGCAGCTACAGCGACGCCGCTGACAACCAGACGGGAATTGCTGGCGACGGCAACGCCAGCGGCGCTATCGGCTATGTGGCGATCGTCGGCAACACCACCGACGCAAGCCTCGGCCACTGGGAGTACTCTACCAACGGCACGACCTGGACTGCGCTTGGCACAAGCTACAGCGAAACCAACGCGCTGGTGCTGCTCGCCTCGACCCAGCTGCGATTTGTGCCGCTGGCCGACTACAACGGCGCGGTGCCGGGCGGCCTGACGGTGCGCGTCTCCGACAGCACCAGTTCCGCCGATACCGGCGTCAGCGCCGCGGGCAGCACGCAGGATCTGCAAAGCGCCTTCAACAGCGGCCAGACCAGCCACTGGAGCACGGCGCAGAGCATCAGCATGAGCATTACAGCGGTGGCGGACGCGGTGAGCGACACCGCCGCCACCCATTCGGGCGTGGCGAAAGTCATCGACGTGCTGGCGAACGACGGCTTCACCAACGGCGACAAAGCGATTACCGGCGTCACCGACGGCGCGCACGGTACGGTTAGCATCAGCAACGGCCAGGTGGTTTACACCCCGACCAGCGGCTACGTCGGCAACGACAGCTTCACCTATACCGTCACCAGCGGCGGTATCGAGGAGACCGCCACGGTTTATCTGACGTTGACCAACAGCGCGCCGACGCTGCCCCACTGGACAGTGATTAACCGTGAAGACTCGCCGATCGGTATCCCTGGCCTTTTATTAGATACCAGCAGCGACGCCGACGGCGACACCCTGACGGTGACCGATTTTACCGTCAACGGTACCACCTGGCAGTCAGGCGAGACGGCCAATCTGGCGGGGTACGGAAGCCTGACTATTACTTCTGACGGCGGCGTGACGTTTATTCCGGTGGCTGACTGGAACGGCAACGTACCGGTGGTGACCTACACGGCAACGGACGGCCGGGATAACGGCAGCGTCACATCGACGCTCACCATTCAGTACGATGCGATCCCTGACGCCGTTGACGACAACGCCACCACCCACGCGGGCGTGGCGAAAGTCATCGACGTGCTGGCGAACGACGGCTTCACCAACGGCGACAAAGCGATTACCGGCGTCACCGACGGCGC
>NZ_JAWPBF010000022.1:56811-65901 GCF_033341895.1 Citrobacter sp. HN-141
AACGGCAGCGTCACATCGACGCTCACCATTCAGTACGATGCGATCCCTGACGCCGTTGACGACAACGCCACCACCCACGCAGGCGTGCCGGTGACGATTGATGCGATCGGCAACGACCGCTTCGTTAACCCGGACCAGGCCATTACCGGCGTGACCCAGGGCGCGCACGGCTCCGTCGCTATTGAAAACGGGCAGCTGGTTTATACGCCAAACGCGGGCTACGTCGGCCAGGACACCTTCACCTATACCGTCACCAGCGGCGGCGTCACCGAAACCGCCCAGGTCACGCTTGAGGTCACCAACACCCCGCCGGTCGCGGTGGCGGATAAAGCGAGCACCCTGCCGGAAACGCCGGTCAGCGGCAATCTGCTGACCAACGACCGCGACGCGGACAGCGACCCGCTGCACGTGGCGGAGATCACCGTCGGCGGCGCGACCTACGCGCCGGGGGACATCATTACGATCCCGGGCCAGGGCACGCTGGTGGTTAACCGCGACGGCAGCTATCTGTTTACCCCGGCAAGCGGCTGGTCCGGCTTTACGCCAGTGTTGAACTACACCCTGAGCGACGGCAACGACGGCGGCACCGCCACGGGCGAACTGCGCCTGCTGGTGAACCCCGTAGCCGAGGCGTGGGTGAAAGAGGCAGGTCTGGTCGATACGGCCAGCGGCGCGCAAACCACCACGGGCGCGATGGCCGTACTGTCGCTGGAGCCGGTGGAAAGCCTGACCATTGGCGGCCAGACCCTGACGCTTGCGCAGCTCCAGGCGCTGAGCGCCCAGGCGCCAGTGGATATCGCAACGCCGGACGGCGTGCTGTCGCTCACCGGTTTCCAGGTGGACGGCGAAGGCCGCGCGACGCTGCAATACCGCTTCACGCTGACCCAGGCGGTTAACCAGCCGGGCGAATCCACCACCCGCGAAGAGATTCGGTTCTCCGTCAACGGCCAGCAGACCCGCGCGCCGGGCCTGCTGCGCGTCAATATTCTCAACGACGCGCCGGTCGCGGCAGCGGACGACAACAGCATCGACCAGGATCGCGGCCAGCAGGCGGCGTCGGGCAACGTCTTTAGCAACGACGCTATCGGCGCAGACGGCGCCGCGGCGGGCGGCCCGGTGAGCGCGATTTCCTCCGTGAACCTCAACCGCGCGGGCGCGGTCGACGGCGTAAGCCTGGGCGAGTTCGGCGCCCTGACGCTCGACGCCCGCGGCAACTACAGCTATGTGCTGAACCGCAGCAACAGCCGCGTGGCGTCGCTGGACGCCAACGCCACCCTGAGCGAGGTGTTCACTTACACCATTACCGACGCCGACGGCAATACCAGCCAGGCGCAGCTGACCATCGTTATTCACGGCGTGACGCCGCCGCAGTCGGTACGCACAGGCGATCAGCACTTCCCGAGCTACTACACCAACTACGAGCTGTCGCTCGATCAGCCGTATTCGCCGGGTCTGTTTATCCTGCCCGCCATCTACGGCGTGTACAGCGACCAGTTCTCTCGCAAGGTGGAGCTGAACCGCAAAATTACCGAGCTGGGCCGCGGCATGAATGACAACGGCACGCCGGTGCTGGAAGACGGCATTCTCTTTACCCGCTGGGTAAACACCACGCTGCAACGCAGCGTGGTGAACACCTTCGCCGCCACCGGTATCGGTTCGCAGCTGCTGGGCGATCACTTCAGCCACTTCTCGCTGAATAAATCCGTACAGCCTGCGCCCGTGCTGGAAAACGCGCCGGAACGTCCGCCGCTTAACGAGCGCATCAACGAAAGAACCACCGTGCAGCAGGAGCGCGGCGAGAAAACCCCTGATGCGAAGCAGGCTCACGCCGCCGCGCCGGGCGTGGTGATCGTGCCGCAAGCCGCCGCCCGACCAGGCGCGCCGTCACTGGCGGCGCAGGTCGACGCGCTGGCCCGTAACCGCGTCGCCGCGCCGGAACCGGTCACCGTGGGAGGCGCCACACCGCATCGTTAATCGCGCAACTCCAAAAACCTTTTACACCGGCGGCGCCGCGCCGCCGGATTGTTAACTCAACACTTTAAGCATAACAATGATGACGACTTTAACTGCCGTAACCCCGACTGCCGTACGTTCTGCGCCTCTGCTCGCCCCTGTCGCCGCACTGGTTTCCGCGCTGCTGTTAAGCGGTTGCGGCACCATTAAACCTGAACCGCTGACCCAGGATGAAATCGGCGCGCGCGTCAGCGCCGACCGCGCCGCCATGTACCGCGACCAGCAGCCGGTCTCTGGTCCGCTGACCCTGTCAGACGCCATGGCCCGCGCGCTGAAATACAACCTCGACTACCGCCTGAAGATGATGGAAACCGCCCTGTCGCGCGGCATCCTGGATATCTCCCAGCAGGATATGCTGCCGAAGTTGATGACCGATGCCGGCTACCGCTGGCGCGACAACGATTCCGGCGGCACCAGCGTCGGTATCGAAGACCGGGTCGTCAGCCTGCGTCCGTCCACCTCTGAAGAGCGCGAGCACCTGCTGGCCGACGCCACCTTCTCCTGGGACGTGCTCGATTTCGGCATGAGCTACTACCGCGCGAAGCAGCAGGCGGATAACGTCAACATCGCCGAAGAGCGTCGCCGCAAGGTATTGCAGAATATTGTCCAGGAGGTGCGCGACGCGTACTGGCGCGCGCTGGGCGCACAGCGTCTGCTGAGCGAAGCGCAGCCGCTGGCCGAAGAGATCCAGACCGCGCTTGAGAAAACCCGCGAAGCGGAGCGCGCAGGCATTCTGCCGCCGGTCGAGGGCCTGGAGTACCAGCGCGCCCTGCTCGACGCGGTGGCGCTGCTGAACCAGAAGCGCCAGGAGATGCAGATGGCGAAAAGCGAGCTGGCCGCCCTGCTGAACCTGCCGTCCACCACCGACTTCACCTTACAGGACGTCGCCAATCCGGCGCTTTCCGGCGTGCCAAGCCAGCTTGATACGCTTGAGCAGATGGCGCTGGAACGCCGCCCAGAGCTGCGTGAAGAAGATTACAAAACCCGCATCGACGTGCTGGAAACTAAACGCCAGATCGCCTCGCTGTTCCCGAACCTGAATCTGTTCGGCGGCATCAGCTACGACTCCAACAGCTACCTCTACAACAACAGCTGGGTGCAGGGCGGCGTGGGCGTTTCCATGAACCTGTTCAAGCTGCTGAGCGCGCCGGCCATCAGCCGCACCAACGACGCGCGCCTGGCCACCGACAATGCCCGCCGTATGGCGCTGAGCATGGCGGTGCTGACTCAGGTGCGCGTCTCGGTTGAGCGCTACAAGCTCGCGGTGTACGACTACCAGATAGCCCAGGAGTCCGCCCGCGTCGACCAGCGTCTGGCGAGCATCTCCCGCGCCGGTTCCGACAACTCGCTCTCAAGCGACCTGGAATCCCTGCGCACCCAGGCGCGCTCCATCGTCTCCCGCTTCCAGGAAGCCGCCTCCTACGCGCAGGCGCAGTCCGCCTATGGCCGCGTGCTGAACTCGGTAGGCATCGACCTGCTGCCGGAAAAGGTGACCAGCAGCGATCTGCCGACCCTGTCGCGTGAAATCAACCAGAGCCTGGTGGCGGGCGAGAAGCAGGTCTTCACCCAGAGCGCCGACGCGGTAGTTTCCCGCCATCCGGTCAGCGTCACCCTGGGCCGCCTGCCAGCGGGCGTCAACAAGAGCGCGATTTATCAGTCGGTCACCCATGTGCTGGCCGCCAACCAGCTGGTACAGGGCAACGGCGCCGACAGCGTGAAACTGCAAATGAACCTCAACCTTGAACGCGCGTCAGGCTCGCAGCGCGGCGTGTGGGAAATGGCGGTCTATAACGCCCAGGGCGCGCAGGTCGCCTACCAGAAATACACCAGCTATCTGCCGAATGACGTCAACACCCGTTCGGTCAGCGCGCTGGCAGAAGCCGCCGCGCTCTCCGTGGTGTCCGACCTGCATAAAGCGGCAGGCGACACCGGCGTGATGACGGCAAGTAACCCTTAATAACAGGAACAGGTATGAACAACGTGAACGAAGGCTGGCGCAGCGTCCGCGCGCTCATGCCGCTGACGGGCCTGGCGCTGTGCGCCAGCGCCTTCGCCGCCGACCCAACCCCCGCTGCGGCGGGGGCAGTCGCAACGCCGGATGCGGCCGTTGCCGCAGCGCCTGAGAGCGCGCCTGACGCCACCGCCGACAACGGCGCCGCGCCGGTGCGTTTTCTGGTGATGGCCAACCAGGAAAGCCCGCTATCAAGCGTGGTGGCCGGGCGCGTGTCGCAGGTCAACGTTGAGCTGGGCGATACGGTCAAGGCAGGCAAACTGCTGGTGACGCTGGACTGTAGCGAGCTGAAAGCCCGTCGCGACGCGGCAGACGCCGAGTACAGCGCCGCGCAGATCAAATATGAAGCGAAGGCGAAATTGCAGGGTCTGCATTCCGCAGGCGCGCTGGAGGTTGGCCTTGCCGCCGCCGACGTGAACCGCACCCGCAGCCAGATCAAAATCTTTGAAGCGCAGCTGGCGCAGTGCCGCTTTACCGCGCCGTTCGACGGCCGCGTGGCGCGTATTTACGTCAAAGAGGGCCAGGGCGTCGGCGCAGGCGCGCAGGTTATCGATATTGTAAGCAACGGCACCCGCAAGGCGCGCCTCAACGTGCCGTCAGGCTGGACCACCTGGCTTGCGCCCGGCGCGCAGCTTGACGCGGTGGTGGGTGAAACCGGCAAGCATTACCCGATGACCGTCACCCACATCAGCGGCCGCGTGGACGCCGTGAGCCAGACGATTGAGATTGAAGCGGAATTTGGCAGCGACGCCCAGGACGTACTGCCCGGCATGAGCGGCCGCGCGACGCCAGTCTGCCCGAAAGCGGCGGCGCAGTGCCAGAACGGGACGACCAACTCGTGAGCATCGCCCTGTTCTATTCTCTCGCGGCGCGCGTGAAAGCGGCGCGCAGCCCCGAAGAGCTGGGTTTTGTGATGTGTAACGATACCCGCTCGCTGGTGGAGTATCGCCAGGCGGCGCTGCTTGCCGTTTCCGCCACCGGGCGCGCCCAGCTTGCGGCGCACTCCGGCCTGAGCGACACCGACCGCAATACCCCCTACGCGCTGTGGCTTGCCGCCGTTGCCTGCGACATCGCGCCGCGCTGCGCCGCGCTGCCGGAAACCGCCCGCGTGATGCCGCTGTCGCCGGAAATGCTGAGCGAGTCGCTGGCGCGCGAGTGGGACGAATGGCTGCCGGGCCACGTCTGGGTGCTGGCGCTGACCGGCCCGGACGGCAAGCTGCACGCCCTGCTGCTGCTGGCGCGCGATACCCCGTGGCCGACGCAGCTTGGCGTCGAAAGCCCCGAATACGCCCTGCTCCAGCTGGCGAACCTGTACGGCTACGCCTGGTGGGCGCTGGTGGCGCGGCCTTCTCGCCTGCAACGGCTGCTGCCCGCCACGGTGCGCCGACGCGCGGGTCTCGTGTTGCTGCTTCTGCTGCTGGTTATGCTGATCCCGATTCGGGAATACACGCTGGTGCCCGCCGAGGTAATTTCGCTTAACAGCGAAGTGATCGCCGCGCCGAGCGACGGGGTGATTCACCAGATGAAGGTGCCGCCGAACACGCCGGTCGTGGCCGGACAGGTGCTGGCGGAGCTGGATGATACGACTCTAAAAAACCGTCTCGCCATTGCTCAGGCGGAGCTGGCGACCGCCACCGTCAATATGCATCAGGCGTCTCAGCAGGCGATTGAAGACCCGAACGCCCGTGCGGAACTGGCTCTGACCGAAGGCAAATGGCGCGAGCAAAAGGTGCAGGTTGCCTCGTTGCAGCGCGAGCTGGAGAAGCTGTCGATCCGCGCCCGCAGCAGCGGCGTGTTTGTCTACACCGACCCGGACGACTGGGCGGGCCGTCCGGTACAGACCGGCGAGCGCATCGGCCTGCTGGCGGACCCGACGAAGCTCGGCGTGCGCGCCTGGGCGCCTGCGGCGGAATCCACCAACCTGAACCCGCACGCGGCGATGACCGTATTTCTTAAGGTCGCCCCGCTGCACCCGCTGACCGCGCGGCTGGATTACGCCGGTTACGAGACGGTGGAAGCGCCGAACGGCGTCGCGAGCTACCTGCTGCGCGGCACCGTAACCGACCCGTCCAGCGCCGCCCGTATCGGCTTGCAGGGCACGGCCCGCGTCTCCGGCGACTGGAGCCTGCTCGGTTATCTGATTTTCCGTCGTCCGCTGGCGACGCTGCGCGCCTGGTGTGGATTCTGATATGCAAACAGCCGCGACGCTCCCGCCTGCGGGCGGGACAGCTCTTGCGCAGCCGCAGCCGCTGCCGCCGCTGCGCGACGAGCTAAAAATTCACCCGGCGGGCAACAACCGCGACGGCTCGCCCGCCTGGCATCTGGCCGACCCGGTGCGCAACCTCTATTTCCGCCTGGGCTGGCTGGAGCTGGAGATGCTGCGCCGCTGGCCGCTCGGCGCGCCGCAGGCGATTGCCGACAGCATCAGCCAGGAGACCACCATGACGGTGGACGAACAGGATGTGTTGCAGTTCCTGGGCTTTTTACAGCAGCAACAGCTGCTGCGCCGCGGCGCGTTCAAAGCGCGCGGCTCGCTCTGGCGGCGTATTCTGCACGGCTACCTGTTTATCCGCCTGCCGCTGGTGCGCCCGGAGAAAGCCCTGCGCCGCATGCTGCCGTGGGTGGAGTGGCTTTTCAGCGCGCCGTTTCTACTGCTGACCGCCGTCGCCGCGCTGGCAGGCGTCGTTCTGGCCGCGCGCCAGTGGGATAACGTCGAGGCCGCGCTGCACGGCGCCCTGAGCTGGAACGGGGCGCTGGCCTTCGCGGTGGCGCTGATCCTCTCCAAATGCTGGCACGAACTGGGGCACGCCTTTATGGCGACCCGCTACGGCGTACGCGTCGGCCATATGGGGGTGGCGCTGCTGGTGATGTGGCCGATGGCCTACACCGATACCGGAGAGAGCTGGAAGCTGTCGCAGTCCCGCCACCGGCTCTCCATCGCCAGCGCGGGCATTATGGCCGAGCTGATGCTGGCGGCCTGGGCGACGCTGTTCTGGAGCTTCGCGCCGGAAGGCAACGTTAAAGGCGCGCTGTTCTTTCTCGCCACCACCGCCTGGGTGCTGACGGTGGCGGTGAACGCCAGCCCGTTTATGCGCTTTGACGGCTACTTTATTCTCAGCGATACGCTGGACTACCCTGGCCTGCACGAACGGGCGGGCAACTGGGCGAAGCGCTGGCTGCGCTGGCACCTGCTGGGGCTTGAGGATCCGATCCCGGATAACGTCTCGCCCGCCTTTGCCCGCTTCCTCACCCTTTTCGCCTTCGCCACCTGGGTTTACCGGCTACTGCTGTTCGTCGGCATCGCGCTGGTGGTCTACAACGCCTTTTTTAAGGCGCTCGGGCTGGTGCTGTTTTTTATTGAGATAGTCACTTTTGTGGTGCAACCGATGTTTCGCGAACTCAAAATCTGGCGCGCGCGCCGCCGGGAAATCGCTCCGGCGCGCCTGCTGCGCCTTGTCGCCGTCGCACTCGCGCTGGGGCTTTCGGTCTTTCTGCCCTGGTCCGGGCAGGTCTCCCTGCACGGCGTGATGGAGGCGGGCGTGGCACAGCCGGTTTACACGCCCTATGCCGCCCAGCTTGACAAGGTGCTGGTGCAGGAAGGCCAGCAGGTCAAGGCGGGCCAGAAGCTGTTTGAACTGGTGGCCCCCGTCCCGGCGGACGAGCAGGATAAGGCGCTGGCGCTAAGCCAGGCGTGGCAGACCAGCGCCCGCGGCGCGATGGCGCTCGATAAAAACGGCGCGGCGAAGCAGGTGGTCGCTGACCAGATGGCGCGCCAGTACGCCATTCAACAGCGGGCCAGCGCCGTTGAGCTTCAGCGGCTCCAGCTGGTGGCGCTGGAGGATGGCGTGGTGCATGACGTTGAGCAGACCCTGCGCCCCGGCAGTTGGGTCTCGCCTGGCACCCGCATCGCAAGCGTGATCGACACCCACCGCTGGCGCGTGAAGGCGCTGGTCAGCGAAACCGACCTGGCCCGCCTGCGCGACGGCGCGACGGCGCGGGTTTATCAGCAGGGCCGCTGGCAGCCGCTCGCAGGCGCGGTAGTGACCATCGACCACGACGCCATCCGCCGTCTGCCTAATCTGATGCTGGCGCAGAGTCACGGCGGCCCGGTGGCGCTGAACCCGGTTGCGCCCGCCAACGAACTCCGTCCCGCCGCCGTCTGGTACCGGGTAGTGATCGAAGGCATCTCCGCCGCGCCGGTCAGCAAAGAGCAACTGGTACGTGTTGACGTGGCGAGTGACCGCCAGAGCCTGGCTCACGGCTGGGTCAACAGCGTTATGCTGATGCTTATCCAGCAAACTGGCTTTGGTAAAGAGGGTTAGCGTGCGATTTTCGCGCCAGGCCGCCTGGCCTGGCGCAGGTTTTCTCCCCACCGCGGTTTTAGGTTAAACCCCGTTTCGCCAGAGCAAACTGGCACCTACGTTTTGTTAGTCTGTTCGGTGTTCTGCAACTGGACCCGGAGGTTATATTACTTGCAGGCGTGCAGCTGATGCTCGCAAGACTCGTTGGTTTCTGTTTCCGGAGGTGTGGTTATGCAAAAAATTGTCTGCAAAACGCCACGATTGTCATCACTGGCATGTCGAGTTGTTTCGGCCACGAGGCCGCCCTGCGGCTGGCGGAGATAGGTGCCAACGCCATGCTGGCAGCCAGACGGAACTGGAGGCGCTCGCCGCCGATATTGTCACGGCGGGCGGCAATGCGAAAGTGATCTGAAAATTACCGAACATTACACCGATACAGCGGGCTTCACTGAGCATGTTTTCACCCTGATGCATCTGCTGGGATTCTCTTTTTCGCCAAGGATCCGGGATATTCATGAGAAGCGGCTGGTTATTCATCAAAAGGCCGAGCGTTATTCCGGGAAACAGTCCGTCATATCAACAACCAGCCTGAATCTCAAAGACATTGAGGCGCGCAGGGATAAAATATTGTACCTGGCAGCCTCAATTAAACAGGGGATTGTCACCGCATCGCTGATAATGAAAATGTTAGGGAAGGTGCGAATAAGCAGGTCATTTCTTCCCAAGCTGACTCGCTGATTAAAATTTCGCGGATCTGGGCCGATT
>NZ_JAWPBF010000023.1:0-50354 GCF_033341895.1 Citrobacter sp. HN-141
TCGGTGGAGCTGCATGACAAAGTCATCGGGCATTATCTGAACATAAAACACTACCAATAAGTTGGAGTCATTACCTAGAAATCGTAATATATTAACAGACGTGGCTTATGCACTAATAAAAAACACTATTTAGTCAACTTAAATATTATTTACACATTATTCCTATGCCACGAAAAAACCGATTATTTATCGATGGAATTCCTCACCTCGTGCAATTGTGCGGGCATAATGATGAAACTATTTTTAAAGGTGAAGAAGATTACCAGTATTTTTATCAATGCGTCGATACCGCAATGAGTATCTATGCAGTAAAATTACATGCGTATTCACTTTCATCAAAGAAAATATTTTTATTTCTGTCCGCTCCTGATAAAGAATGCCTCGGGCGTTTTATGCAATATATCGCCAAAGGTTACACCCACTACTTCAACCACCGTCACCAACGCCACGGTACGCTTTGGGATAGTCGATACAATTGCTGCCCCGTCGAACCCAACGCCTATTTCTTACTGACAAAAAAATACGTTGAATGCCATTGCGTGGATGAAACACCTCATCATAGCTTTGCTGATTCCCCCGAAGTGCGGATCACTCCCCATGAAGAGTACTTGCGTCTCGGAGAAAATGCGGCGCAGCGTTCAGGTGCCTACCAGCGATTTTGCCTGGGGATGATTGTTCCAGCCGTCATTACGCGTATTGAGTCATCACTGGTGCAAAACTGCCTACTGGCAACGACGCCTTACTCTCAGTCGCTGGAAGAAAAATATCAGCGAAATCTGCGGCCACGAAAAAGTGGTCGTCCACGTAAGCATTACCAGAACCCCGCCGCAGACTGGGAGTGGCTGGAAAAAAAAGCGGAGTATTTATTGCAGCAGTATTGCTACAAGGAGATCCGCATGCCACTTCTTGAAAGGCTGGAAGAAAACGCGACGAGGTCTTTTTCCGGTGAAAGTGATGAGCTAATGCTTAATCATCAGGCGTTATTTCGTGGTGATGGAACGATGGGCTGTCTACGGCTTCTATCGCAATATCAGAATTTACAAATCGGCACACGATTATGGTATCTGGGGGCAATGTTCCGCCGTCAGAACCAGCAGAACATCAGCCAATTTCACCAATTAGGCGTGGAAGCGTTTGGCTATCCAGATATTGGCATTGAGATTGAACTCATTTCCTTACAGTACGATTTTTTCAAATCACTACAGCTGTTGCCGTTTGTCGAACTCAAAATCAATGCATTAGGCAATGTCGAGGAGTTCACTCAATTTCGCCGTCACTTGCAGCAATACTATCAGCCGCTGGCATCACTGCTTAATGCCAGGCAGTTAGCTTGCCTGGAGCAACATCCAGAGCGTTTACTGAGTGATAAAGATAATTTGATGCTGCGGCTGGCAGAAAAAGCGCCGCAACTTGAAGCATGCCTGTCATTACAATCCCGTCAGCGTTTTACGCATCTTTGCGACTCACTGACTTCACTGAATATTCCTTTTACCCACGATAAAAATCTCTTCCCCGTAAATGACTATAACGACCAGCTTTTCGAATGGTATGCGGATTCGTTGCATCACAATAAATTACTGTGTCGGGGCGGGCGTTACGACAATAGCGCCAGCCGGCTGATTGGGCATCCTGTCTCTGCATGTGGCTTCGCTTTTATGCTGGAACCGATTATGCAGTTGCTCACCGCGACGAAAAAAAGCAGCGATTACGCTAAGCATGTCGATGTTGTCATCATACCCAGCCAGGAACGGGCACGGGATCAGGCAATACTGCTTGGCCGCCGGCTCAGGCGTAATTTCCCGCATTTGAGCATTGTCAATGATTGCTCCACGCTACGCTTATCGACCCGGCAGAAGAACGCGCAACGCCAGGGGGCACGTTTTATTTTGCTTATCGACGGTAGCGACAATGAGGTCACTTTTTGTGATGAAGAAAACCATTGCTGGGTGCAAATCCCCCTTCATGAAGTGACAGCGCATTTAAGTATGGCGTTAATGATGTAACCCGGCGGCTCGCAATGAGAAGTGGCTTTCCCTTTATTGAAGGGGATAACTTTCTTTTTCTGGCAAAAGGTACTGGTGGATATTTCCCGTTTTGTGACAAGCAACACAAAACGCTGTGCGATACGTTTTTCTCGAGAATAAATGAACGCAATCGATCGCCATCACAAAATTACTCGCTGATAAATCGTACAAAATCAGTGTTAATGTAATGTTGCATATGATAATTTTATGTGTTGTTTAATTTAAATATTAATAAATGCAATGTTTCTTTACAAACAAATAAGGCGAAAAAATGTGATGCATGGCGTTATTTATTCATGGTTACAATTAAAATATAATTAAATTTGATAAGTTGCTTATTAAATTTAAGCATCATTTTGCCGGATAATTGCTCTGTAATTGATTGAAATATAGCCTTTCACGATTTTTAGAAATAGCGAAAAAAACAGGTGTGTTATTGCCATAAAATTCCGTTATCCCCCCATCTTTTTTTGATTAAAGTCAGGTTAAAGTGAGATCATGTTTTTGTAATTCATTGATTACAATGTGTTTTATTGTTTCATAATAATCTTACAAAATGTAAGTGAAGGGGATTTGTGAGTGGTCGCACATATCCTCGATTGCTTAATTTGGTACACTTCCTGCCGTCAACAAAGTAATTAACGCAGGTCGATATGAATACTATTACTCTCCCTAAAACACAGCATTTAGTGGTCTTTCAGGAAGTCATTAGAAGTGGTTCTATCGGCTCGGCTGCAAAAGAATTAGGTTTAACTCAACCCGCTGTCAGCAAAATCATTAACGATGTTGAGGCTTATTTTGGCATTGAGTTAGTCGTACGTAAAAATACCGGTGTGACGCTGACCCAGGCAGGTCAGGTGATGCTTTCATGGTCTGAATCCATTACCCGCGAAATGAAAAACATGGTTGATGAGATGAACAGCATGACCAGCAACGCGGTCGTTGATGTGTCGTTTGGCTTTCCTTCACTGATTGCCTTTACCATCATGTCCGGCATGATTAAAAAATTCAAAGAAGTGTTCCCGAAAGCGCAGGTTTCTATGTATGAAGCTCAGCTCTCCTCCTTCTTACCGGCGATTCGTGACGGGCGTCTGGACTTCGCCATCGGTACGCTAAGTGATGAGATGAAACTGCACGATCTGCACGTCGAGCCGCTCTTTGAGTCAGACTTCATCCTGGTTGCCAGCAAGTCCCGAACATGCACCGGCATCACCTCGCTGAGCGCGTTGAAAAACGAACAGTGGGTGTTGCCACAAACGAATATGGGGTACTACAGCGAACTTCTCACCACGTTACAAAATAATGGCATCAGCAGTGAAAACATCGTTAAAACAGACTCTGTCGTTACGATTTATAATCTTGTTCTCAATGCTGATTTCTTAACAGTAATTCCCTGCGATATGACCACACCGTTTGGCTCAAACCAGTTTATTACTATCCCGGTAGAAGAAACCTTACCCGTCGCGCGTTATGCCGCCGTATGGTCGAAAAATTATCGAATTAAAAAAGCAGCATCTATTTTGGTGGAATTAGCCAAAGAATATTCATCATATAATTGTCGGAGACGAAGGCAATTAATTGAAATTGATTAAAGATTGAATTTGTTTTAACACAAAATAAACGCCATCTGTCTATATCTGACAATGGTCACGGCTATCTATTTACTTTAATACCCTAGTAAGAGGTTCTAATGCACATTACATACGATCTCCCAGTTGCAATTGAAGATATCCTCGAAGCGAAAAAAAGACTGGCGGGGAAAATTTATAAAACGGGAATGCCTCGCTCTAACTATTTTAGTGAACGTTGCAAAGGGGAAATTTTCCTCAAATTCGAAAACATGCAGCGTACGGGCTCATTTAAAATCCGTGGTGCTTTTAATAAGCTCAGTTCATTAACCGAAGCCGAAAGACGCAAAGGTGTGGTGGCGTGTTCTGCGGGTAACCATGCACAGGGCGTTTCTCTCTCCTGCGCTATGCTCGGTATCGACGGCAAAGTGGTGATGCCAAAAGGCGCGCCGAAATCTAAAGTGGCGGCAACCTGCGATTACTCCGCAGAAGTTGTGCTGCACGGCGACAACTTCAACGACACCATCGCGAAGGTCAGCGAGATTGTGGAAACTGAAGGCCGTATCTTTATTCCGCCATATGATGACCCGAAAGTTATTGCTGGTCAGGGCACTATTGGTCTGGAAATTCTGGAAGATCTGTACGATGTCGATAACGTGATTGTGCCAATTGGCGGTGGCGGACTGATTGCGGGTATTGCCGTAGCAATTAAATCTATCAACCCAACAATTAGAATTATTGGTGTGCAGTCTGAAAACGTTCACGGCATGGCGGCATCTTTCCACGCTGGAGAAATAACCACGCACCGAACGACCGGCACCCTGGCGGATGGTTGTGACGTCTCTCGCCCGGGTACTTTAACGTATGAAATCGTTCGTGAGTTGGTAGATGACATTGTCCTGGTCAGCGAAGATGAAATTCGCAACAGCATGGTGGCATTAATTCAGCGAAATAAAGTTGTGACTGAAGGTGCCGGCGCGCTGGCATGCGCAGCATTATTAAGCGGGAAATTAGATAGCTATATCCAGAACAGAAAAACAGTCAGCATTATTTCTGGCGGTAATATCGATCTTTCTCGTGTATCCCAAATTACTGGTTTAGTTGACGCTTAATATACTTCGTTGAGGATAGGATATGAGTACTACTGATAGCATTGTATCCAGCCAGACAAAACAATCGTCCTGGCGCAAATCAGACACCACCTGGACACTGGGTTTATTTGGTACAGCCATCGGCGCCGGGGTGTTGTTCTTCCCTATCCGCGCAGGTTTTGGCGGCTTGATCCCCATTCTGTTGATGCTGGTGTTAGCATACCCCATCGCTTTCTACTGCCACCGTGCGCTGGCACGCCTGTGTCTTTCCGGTTCTAATCCTTCCGGCAACATCACAGAAACGGTTGAAGAGCACTTTGGTAAAACGGGCGGCGTGGTTATCACGTTCCTCTACTTCTTTGCGATTTGTCCGCTGCTGTGGATTTACGGCGTCACCATTACCAACACCTTTATGACCTTCTGGGAAAACCAGTTACAGATGCCTGCGCTGAACCGTGGCTTTGTCGCCCTGTTCCTGCTGCTGTTGATGGCATTCGTCATCTGGTTTGGTAAGGACCTGATGGTTAAAGTGATGAGCTACCTGGTATGGCCGTTTATTGCCAGCCTGGTGCTTATCTCTCTGTCATTGATTCCTTACTGGAACTCTGCGGTTATCCAGCAGGTTGATCTCAGCAATATCGCGCTGACGGGTCATGACGGTATTCTGGTCACTGTGTGGCTGGGTATTTCCATCATGGTGTTCTCTTTCAACTTCTCGCCGATTGTTTCTTCCTTCGTGGTCTCTAAACGTGAAGAGTATGAGAAAGATTTTGGTCGTGAATTTACCGAGCAGAAATGTTCTAAAATCATCTCCCGCGCCAGTATGCTGATGGTTGCGGTGGTAATGTTCTTCGCCTTTAGCTGCCTGTTCACACTCTCTCCGGCCAACATGGCTGAAGCGAAAGCGCAGAACATTCCAGTACTGTCTTACCTGGCGAACCACTTCGCGTCACTGTCCGGTACGAAGTCCACCTTCGCCACCGTTCTGGAATACGGTGCTTCAATCATCGCATTGGTTGCTATCTTCAAATCTTTCTTCGGTCACTATCTGGGCACGCTGGAAGGTCTGAACGGTCTGGTGCTGAAGTTTGGTTACAAAGGCGATAAAACCAAAGTTTCCGCCGGCAAACTCAACACTATCAGCATGATCTTCATCATGGGTTCCACCTGGGTTGTAGCTTACGCCAACCCGAACATCCTGGACCTGATTGAAGCGATGGGTGCGCCAATTATCGCCTCACTGCTCTGCCTGCTGCCGATGTATGCCATCCGTAAAGCGCCGTCACTGGCGAAATACCGTGGCCGTCTGGATAACGTGTTTGTTACCGTGATTGGTTTGCTGACCATCCTGAACATCGTTTACAAACTGTTTTAATCCATAAGCTCAGGATGAGCGGAGTAGTGAAATGAATGAGTTTCCGGTAGTACTGGTTATTAACTGCGGTTCATCTTCCATTAAATTCTCAGTGCTGGATGCAGCAAACTGTGAAGTTTTAATGGCGGGAATTGCAGACGGTATTAACTCTGAAAATGCGTTCATAGCCATTAATGGAGGTGAGCCAGCTAAGCTGGCTCACCACAGCTACGAAGATGCATTAAAGGCTATTGCCGTTGAACTGGAGAACCGTAATTTAATGGACAGCGTGGCCTTAATTGGCCACCGTATTGCCCACGGCGGAAATATCTTTACCGAATCAGCAATTATTACTGACGAAGTTATCGAGAATATTCGCCGGGTCTCTCCTTTAGCACCGTTACATAATTATGCGAACCTGAGTGGGATCGAGTCCGCTCAGCACCTTTTCCCAGGCGTGCAGCAGGTCGCGGTATTTGATACCAGCTTCCACCAGACAATGGCGCCTGAAGCGTATATGTACGGTTTACCGTGGAAATATTTTGAGGAGCTGGGTGTTCGTCGTTATGGCTTCCACGGCACGTCGCACCGTTATGTTTCTCAACGTGCGCATGAGCTGCTTGAGCTACCGCATGACGATTCTGGCCTGGTTGTGGCTCACCTCGGGAACGGCGCGTCTATCTGTGCGGTTCGTAATGGACAGAGCGTGGATACCTCGATGGGGATGACGCCGCTGGAAGGCCTGATGATGGGGACTCGCAGCGGTGATGTGGACTTCGGTGCGATGGCGTGGATCGCCAGTGAAACCAACCAGACGCTAAGCGACCTTGAACGCGTAGTGAATAAGGAATCTGGCCTGTTGGGTATTTCCGGTTTGTCGTCCGACTTACGTACGCTGGAAAAAGCCTGGCACGAAGGACACGAACGCGCACAACTGGCGATTAAAACGTTTGTGCATCGTATTGCACGCCATATCGCCGGACATGCTGCATCGTTGCATCGTCTTGATGGAATTATTTTCACCGGTGGAATTGGTGAGAATTCAGTATTAATTCGCCGTCTGGTGATTGAGCATCTTGCCGTTTTAGGTGTGAATATCGACAGCGAGATGAATAGTTTGCCAAATTCTCACGGCGAAAGAATTATCTCTAATAAAGATGCTCGTGTTATTTGTGCGGTAATTCCCACAAATGAAGAGAAAATGATTGCGCGTGATGCCATTGCGTTAGGCAAAATTAATACACCAGTAGAATTTGCATAATTAATTTTCAGCAGAGAGATTATTTTTCATGAAGGTAAATATCGATACCAGCGATATGCTGTATGCCGAAGCCTGGAATGGCTTTAAAGGTACGGACTGGAAAGAAGAAATTAATGTCCGTGATTTTATTCAGCACAACTACACGCCTTATGAAGGGGATGAATCTTTCCTCGCCGAAGCAACACCAGCAACCACTGCGCTGTGGGAAAAGGTGATGGCGGGTATTCGTATTGAAAACTCAACGCATGCGCCGGTTGATTTCGATACCAATATTGCAACGACAATTACCGCACACGATGCGGGTTATATTGAACAAGAACTGGAAAAGATTGTTGGTCTGCAAACGGATAAGCCGCTCAAGCGCGCTCTGCATCCGTTTGGCGGCATCAATATGATCAAAAGCTCTTTTGATGCTTATGGTCGTGAGATGGACGCTGATTTTGAATATCAGTTTACAGAACTGCGTAAAACCCATAACCAGGGTGTGTTCGATGCCTACTCTCCGGATATGCTGCGCTGTCGTAAATCCGGCGTACTGACGGGCCTGCCGGATGGTTATGGTCGTGGCCGTATCATCGGCGACTACCGCCGCGTGGCGCTGTACGGTATTCGCTACCTGGTGCGTGAACGTGAACTGCAATTTGCCGATCTCCAGTCGAATCTGGAGTGGGGCCAGAATCTTGAAGCCACAATTCGCCTGCGTGAAGAACTGTCTGAACACCGTCGCGCCCTGCTGCAAATGCAGGAAATGGCGGCGAAGTATGGTTGCGATATCTCCCGCCCGGCGCGTAATGCGCAGGAAGCGGTACAGTGGGTGTACTTTGCTTACCTGGCTGCGGTGAAATCCCAGAACGGCGGCGCGATGTCGCTGGGCCGTACCGCATCGTTCCTCGATATCTACATTGAGCGTGACTTTAAAGCAGGTACCTTAACCGAGCAGCAGGCGCAGGAACTGATCGACCACTTCATCATGAAGATCCGTATGGTGCGCTTCCTGCGTACGCCGGAATTCGACACCCTGTTCTCCGGTGACCCTATTTGGGCGACCGAAGTTATCGGTGGGATGGGGCTGGATGGCCGTACGCTGGTGACGAAAAACTCGTTCCGTTACCTGCATACGCTGCACACCATGGGCCCGGCGCCTGAGCCGAACCTGACGGTGCTGTGGTCTGAGCAGCTACCAATTGCCTTCAAAAAATACGCCGCCCAGGTGTCTATCATCACCTCGTCTTTGCAGTATGAAAACGACGATCTGATGCGTGCCGACTTTGACAGCGATGACTATGCCATTGCCTGCTGCGTCAGCCCGATGGTTATCGGCAAGCAAATGCAGTTCTTCGGGGCGCGTGCCAACCTCGCCAAAACGTTGCTGTACGCAATCAACGGCGGTGTGGATGAGAAACTGAAAATCCAGGTCGGACCGAAAACCGCACCGTTGATGGATGATGTGCTGGATTACGACACGGTGATGGAGAGCCTGGACCACTTTATGGACTGGCTGGCCGTGCAGTACATCAGCGCGCTGAACATCATCCACTACATGCACGACAAGTACAGCTACGAAGCTTCGCTGATGGCGCTGCACGATCGTGATGTCTATCGCACGATGGCGTGTGGTATGGCGGGCCTCTCCGTAGCGGCGGATTCTCTGTCGGCTATCAAATACGCTCGCGTGAAACCGATTCGCGATGAAAATGGTCTGGCAGTTGATTTCGAAATCGAAGGCGACTATCCGCAATACGGCAACAACGACGAGCGCGTAGACAGCATTGCCTGCGACCTGGTTGAACGCTTTATGAAGAAAATTAAAGTGTTGCCAACCTACCGTAACGCGGTGCCGACGCAGTCCATTCTGACCATCACCTCCAACGTGGTGTACGGACAGAAAACCGGTAACACGCCGGACGGACGTCGCGCAGGTACGCCGTTTGCGCCAGGGGCGAACCCGATGCACGGCCGCGATCGCAAAGGTGCGGTAGCGTCGTTAACCTCGGTCGCCAAACTGCCGTTCACCTATGCCAAAGACGGTATCTCGTACACCTTCTCCATTGTGCCTGCAGCGCTGGGCAAAGAGGATGGAGTGCGTAAAACCAACCTGGTCGGTCTGCTGGACGGTTACTTCCACCATGAAGCGCATGTGGAAGGCGGTCAGCACCTGAACGTTAACGTTATGAACCGTGAAATGTTGATGGATGCGATTGAGCACCCGGAAAACTATCCGAACCTGACGATTCGCGTATCTGGCTATGCGGTGCGCTTTAACGCGCTGACCCGCGAACAGCAGCAGGATGTTATTTCACGTACTTTCACCCAGGCGCTCTGACGCCGGAGGGATTATGAGAAAAGTTATTGCAACCGAATGTGCGCCAGGGGCGATTGGGCCTTACGTACAGGGTGTGGATCTGGGCAGCATGGTGTTGACGTCAGGTCAAATCCCGGTGTGCCCACAGACCGGTGAAGTGGCTGAAAACGTAGCCGATCAGGCGCGTCAAAGTCTGGAAAACGTGAAAGCGATCGTCGAGTCCGCAGGTTTGAAAGTAAGCGATATCGTAAAGACGACCGTTTTCGTTTCTGACCTGAACGACTTCGCCACCATTAACCAGGTGTACCAGCAGTTCTTTGATGAGCACAAGGCAATCTACCCCACGCGCAGTTGCGTGCAGGTCGCCCGCTTACCGAAGGATGTGAAGCTGGAGATTGAAGCCATCGCCGTACGTGGCGACACGGTGTAATCCCCTGCGGGGCGATCTCAGGATCGCCCCGATCCTTTAATGAGTGTGAAACCTGGTCTTCACTGAACGGCAATCCGAGGGTGTGGATATGATTAGCGCATTCGATATTTTTAAGATTGGCATTGGACCTTCCAGCTCCCATACCGTGGGGCCAATGAACGCAGGTAAAAGCTTTATCGATCTGTTGGTCAGCAGCGGGGAACTCCCCAAAGCTACGCATATTGTGGTCGATCTTTATGGATCGCTTTCCCTGACCGGAAAAGGTCATGCGACAGATGTCGCCATCATGATGGGACTGGCCGGTAACAGTCCGCAAAACGTGAATATAGATTCTATCGCTGGTTTTACTCAGGAAGTGGCCCGTACCGGACGTTTACCGGTTGCAGAGGGCACGCATGTTGTCGATTTTTCCCCAGACGAAAATATTCTCTTTCATAGCGAAACGCTGCCGCGCCATGAAAATGGCATGCGTATCACCGCGTGGAACGGCACCGGGACACTATTAAGCAAAACCTATTACTCCGTCGGCGGTGGTTTTATCGTTGAAGAGGAGCAATTTGGTCAGGCGCATGATGTTGAAGCACACGTGCCCTACAATTTTCATTCCGCCAGCGAACTGCTGAAACTGTGTGAGCGTAACGGGCTGTCCGTTTCCGGTCTGATGATGCAAAACGAACTGGCGATGCGCAGCAAAGAAGAGATTGATGCTGGCTTCGCCGCGATCTGGGATGTCATGCACGCTGGTATTGAACGCGGCATGAACACCGAAGGCGTTCTGCCTGGTCCACTCAACGTTCCGCGTCGCGCCGTGGCACTGCGGCGGCTGCTGGTCTCCAGTGATAACTTGTCCAGCGATCCGATGAACGTCATTGACTGGATCAACATGTTCGCGCTGGCCGTGAGCGAAGAAAACGCCGCCGGGTGTCGGGTTGTGACCGCACCGACCAATGGCGCATGCGGGATTATTCCTGCCGTGCTGGCTTATTACGACAAGTTCCGCCGTCCGGTGAATGCCAACTCCATCGCCCGTTATTTGCTGGCTGCCGGGGCGATAGGCGCGCTGTATAAGATGAACGCCTCGATTTCTGGTGCCGAAGTCGGCTGCCAGGGAGAGATTGGCGTAGCCTGTTCCATGGCGGCAGCCGGGCTGACAGAATTGCTGGGTGGTAGCCCTGCGCAGGTCTGTATTGCAGCGGAAATCGCGATGGAGCATAACCTGGGGCTGACCTGCGATCCGGTCGCCGGACAGGTGCAGATACCGTGTATTGAGCGTAATGCGATCAACGCAGTAAAAGCCGTCAACGCCGCACGAATGGCGTTACGCCGGACGTCCGAGCCACGCGTGTCACTCGATAAAGTGATCGAGACCATGTACGAGACGGGCAAAGACATGAACGACAAATACCGTGAAACCTCACGTGGAGGCCTGGCAATTAAAGTTGTTTGTACCTGAGGTTAAAAGCCGAGCCTAATGGCGCCCAGCTTTCAGGCCTACGGTTTGTGCGCGTTTGTAGGCCGGATAAGGCGCAAGCGCCGCCATCCGGCAATGAATGAATTAATCAACATAGCAGAATAAAAAAGGTGCACTTTAGTGCACCTTTTTTGTTGTGATCGGCTTCAAAATTAGAAATTACATTCTTTATTTGAGTTTAAAAGAGAAAATATTTCTTAACTTTTAGAAATTACAGGGGTTTGTTTGTGAAGTTTTTCTCTGACCCTGCGCGTATGATTTCTTCATTACTCCAATAGCTCGCCTGCACCTAAGTACTGCGTATCGCCTTGAAGCAGTGCGATAAAATAAAAAAAACCTCTACCTACACATTAAGCGGGAAATTATGGAAACGGCAACGAATAGTAGCGTAATACTCGACGCATCAGCGCCTGCGCGTCGGGCGGGAATGACCGAAAGTGAATGGCAGGAAGCCATTAAGTTCGACAGCACGGACACCGGCTGGGTCATTATGAGTATCGGGATGGCAATTGGTGCGGGGATTGTTTTTCTTCCCGTTCAGGTAGGGTTGATGGGGCTGTGGGTGTTCTTGCTCTCCTCCATTATCGGCTATCCTGCGATGTATTTATTCCAGCGCCTGTTTATCAACACGCTGGCGGAATCCCCGGAATGCAAAGACTACCCGAGCGTAATCAGCGGCTATTTGGGTAAAAACTGGGGCATCCTGTTAGGCGCATTATATTTTGTGATGCTGGTTATCTGGATGTTCGTTTACTCCACGGCTATCACTAACGATAGCGCCTCTTATCTGCACACGTTTGGCGTCACTGAAGGGTTGCTGTCTGACAGCCCGTTCTATGGCCTGGTGCTGATTTGCATCCTCGTTGCCATCTCGTCACGCGGAGAAAAACTGCTGTTTAAGATCTCCACGGGCATGGTGTTGACCAAGCTGCTGGTGGTTGCCGCGCTTGGTGTTTCGATGGTGGGGATGTGGCATTTGTATAACGCGGGCTCACTGCCGCCGATGGCGCTGCTGATCAAAAACGCAATTATCACGCTGCCGTTTACCCTGACTTC
The DNA here is from genome assembly GCF_033341895.1 of Citrobacter sp. HN-141. Lineage (NCBI taxonomy): Bacteria > Pseudomonadati > Pseudomonadota > Gammaproteobacteria > Enterobacterales > Enterobacteriaceae > Citrobacter > Citrobacter sp. HN-141. The sequence goes on from NZ_JAWPBF010000023.1 coordinate 12,558, forward strand.
AATTCTGTTTATTCAGACGCTAAGCCCGATGGTTATTTCGTACCGATCTCGTGAGAAATCGATTGAAGTGGCACGCCATAAAGCTCTGCGTGCCATGAACATCGCGTTCGGTATTCTGTTTGTCACCGTCTTTTTCTACGCCGTGTCCTTCACGCTGGCGATGGGCCACGACGAAGCGGTTAAAGCCTATGAGCAGAATATTTCCGCTCTGGCGATTGCCGCGCAGTTTATCAGTGGTGATGGTGCAGGGTGGGTGAAAATCGTCAGCGTTATCCTGAACATTTTCGCCGTGATGACCGCCTTCTTCGGCGTTTACCTGGGCTTTCGTGAAGCCACTCAGGGGATCGTGATGAATGTGCTGCGCCGCAAAATGCCAGCCGAGAAGATCAACGAAACGCTGGTTCAACGCGGCATCATGGTCTTCGCTATCTTACTGGCTTGGAGTGCAATTGTACTCAATGCGCCGGTACTGAGCTTCACCTCTATTTGTAGCCCAATCTTCGGTATGGTGGGTTGTCTGATCCCGGCCTGGCTGGTCTATAAAGTTCCTGCATTGCACAAATACAAAGGCGCCTCTCTGTACCTGATTATCGTCACCGGCCTGTTGTTGTGCGTTTCTCCGTTCCTGGCATTTTCCTGAGTTATCTGAGCAAGGGTTGTTGTTATGTTTGAGACTACATTGAATCCATTATGGGATAGTTTTATTCGCGCGGTGCAGGAAGAAGTGAAACCTGCGCTGGGTTGTACTGAACCTATCTCTCTGGCTCTGGCGGCGGCCGTCGCTTCTGCTGAGCTGGACGGCGCGGTGGAACGCATTGATGCGTGGGTCTCACCAAACCTGATGAAAAACGGCATGGGCGTTACCGTGCCGGGTACCGGGATGGTCGGTCTTCCCGTCGCGGCTGCGCTGGGGGCTTTGGGGGGAAATGCCGGGGCTGGGTTAGAAGTACTGAAAGATGCGTCGCCACAAGCGATTGCCGATGCCAAAGCGATGCTGAGCGCCGGGAAGGTGGCGGTGATGCTGCAGGAGCCTTGCGAGGACATCCTCTTTTCCCGCGCGAAGGTTTACAGCGCTGAAGGATGGGCGTGCGTGACGATTGTGGGCGGTCATACCAACATAGTTCACATTGAGACCAATAAGGGCGTGGTGTTCACCACAGAACAGAATGCTCAGGAAGAGGAACAGGAGTCGCCGCTGGCGGTGTTGTCTCACACCTCGCTGGAAGAAATTCTGGCGTTCGTGAACGCGGTACCGTTTGAGTCGATCCGCTTTATCCTTGATGCGGCAAAACTGAATGGCGCGTTGTCACAGGAAGGACTAAGCGGTAGCTGGGGCTTGCATATCGGCACCACGCTTGAGAAACAGTGTGCACGTGGTCTGCTGGCTAACGATCTCTCCACCTCTATTCTGATCCGTACAAGTGCGGCATCGGATGCGCGAATGGGCGGGGCGACTCTGCCGGCCATGAGCAACTCAGGCTCCGGAAATCAGGGCATTACCGCGACTGTTCCGGTGATGGTGGTGGCCGAGCACTTTGGCGCGGATGAGGAGAAACTGGCACGTGCGCTAATGTTGTCTCATCTGAGTGCTATCTACATCCATCATCAGCTTCCGCGTTTGTCTGCGCTGTGTGCGGCAACGACCGCAGCAATGGGCGCCGCGGCGGGGATGGCATGGATTGTGGATGGTCGTTACAACACTATCGCGATGGCGATCAGCAGTATGATTGGTGACGTGAGTGGGATGATTTGCGATGGCGCCTCGAACAGCTGCGCAATGAAAGTCTCTACCAGTGCGTCAGCAGCCTGGAAAGCGGTACTCATGGCGCTGGATGATACTGCTGTAACCGGCAACGAAGGGATTGTGGCACATAACGTGGAACAATCTATCGCTAACTTGTGTGCGCTGGCGTGTCGTTCAATGCAGGAAACCGACAAGCAGATCATTGAGATTATGGCCAGCAAGGCACATTAATCTGGCGACTGACTGCCTGATGGCGCGCAGCTTTCCGGCCTGCGGGGGCGCATCGTTACAAAACCGTAGGCCGGATAAGACGCATTAGCGTCGCCATCCGGCATAACGCTAAGCCGCCTTTTCAGGCGGCTTCTTCTTCTTCCAGACGCAGCTCGGCATCTGCAACGATTGCTTCCAGTTCCGTTAGCATCTCCTCGTAGCCAAAGACGACGCTTTCCTGTTTTTTGGCCTCAACTCGCGGCTGGCGTTTTTTTGATGACTTCTTGCTCAATAGTCGTACTCCCTTGATTCCAAATGACTATACGGGCAAATCTATCAGCAAAGCGCGCAACGGGGTATCGGCAACTAACGTTATGTTAGTTTCATCACGAATAAATGCGCCATCACCGCAGGTAAGCGCTTCTTTTTCGGCACCTGAAGTGACCGCGTGGAACGTGCCATGGATCGACTGCAAATATGCGCGAGGCCCATGCAATTGAAAACTCAGTGATTCACCTTTTTGCAGCTCAACATGATGTACCCAGACCTGCTGGCGAAGATGCAGACTGCCCTGTTCACCGTCAGGTGAAGCAAGCAGTTGATGCTTGCCGGCATTCAGCGTCGCTTTTTGCACGCAGGTGTTTTCTCGCTGCGGGCAGGCGTCCAGCCAGAGCTGCATTCTGGTCAGGGGCTTGTCTTTGCTGATATTGTGCTCGCTGTAGCTGATCCCAGGTTGCGTAGCGAGCAGTAACACCTCTCCGGCTTTGGCCTGAATATGGTTACCTTCGCTGTCGCGATACTCTGCTTCCCCTTCGAGGATCAGATTGACGATATCAACCTTTGGATAGGTACGTGGCTGGAAAGAGGCCCCCGGTGCCAGAACTTCCTGGTTCAGAACACGCAGCGAGGCATAACCCAGCAATTTAGGATCAAAATAGTGTCCAAAGGAGAAGGTATAACGGGCCTGCAGCCAGCCGTAGTCTGCTTGCCCGCATTGTTTGGCTGTACGGGTAGTAATCATAGTTCTTGACCTCTCTTTACTTCCTTTTATGTTAAATGGCTAGACGCTGCATTGTTAGCCAGATATTCTGCCCGGTATGTTCAAATTTCCTGAATGAGAACGAGATGGCCAAAGAACGGGCTTTAACGCTTGAAGCGTTACGCGTCATGGACGCTATAGACAGGCGCGGCAGCTTTGCCGCCGCGGCAGATGAACTGGGACGCGTACCTTCCGCCCTCAGCTATACCATGCAGAAACTGGAAGAAGAGCTGGATGTTGTGCTGTTTGACCGCTCAGGTCACCGCACAAAATTTACCAACGTCGGGCGTATGCTGCTTGAACGTGGCCGCGTGTTGCTGGAGGCTGCAGATAAGCTGACGACCGATGCTGAAGCGCTGGCCCGTGGTTGGGAAACGCATCTGACCATTGTCACCGAAGCGTTGGTGCCAACGGCGGCATTCTTCCCACTTATCGATCGCCTTGCCGGAAAGGCGAATACGCAGCTTTCCGTTATCACTGAAGTGCTGGCCGGGGCGTGGGAGCGTCTGGAGCAGGGCAGAGCGGATATCGTGATCGCGCCGGATATGCATTTCCGCTCATCATCAGAAATTAACTCGCGCAAGCTGTACTCGCTGATGAACGTTTATGTGGCGGCACCGAATCACCCGATCCACCAGGAGCCGGAACCGTTGTCAGAAGTCACTCGTGTGAAATATCGGGGCATAGCGGTGGCGGATACGGCCCGTGAACGCCCGGTGCTGACCGTTCAGCTTCTCGATAAACAACCGCGTCTGACGGTCAGCACTATTGAAGATAAGCGTCAGGCGCTGTTAGCCGGGCTGGGTGTAGCGACTATGCCGTATCCGTTGGTCGAAGAGGATATTGCCGCAGGCCGGCTGCGTGTGGTTAGCCCGGAATCGACAAATGAAATAGATATCATCATGGCCTGGCGTCGGGACAGTATGGGCGAAGCGAAGTCCTGGTGTTTGCGGGAAATCCCGAAACTGTTTGCGGGTAAATAGCCTGACTGTTACGCCGGATGCGGTGCAATTGCACCGCATCCGGCCTACAAAAGGTGTATGACGTCAGGACAGCTGTTTAGGGTCAGCGCCGAAGCGGTTGCTACCCGGCGTGCCGTTTTGACAGTTGAAAAGGATGATGACCAACCAGCCAATGATGGGGATCAGCAATACTAACAGCCACCATGCTGAACGGTCGGTGTCATGCAAACGCCGAAACTGAACGGCCCACCACGGTATAAAAACCAGAATTGCATAAATCGTTGTTAATACGCCTTCTCCCCCGGCGCGTTGCCAGCCAAACATCCTGTCTAACACGCTCAGCACGAACGTAAAGATGATGTTGACCAAAATAAACATCCAGTACTCTTTGCGCCGTGCACGACCACCAAAACCAAAGTAGTTCTTTAATACGTTTAAATACCAATCCATTTTCGCCTCATTCTGCGTTCAATTACTTGTTTTTAAAGCAATCAAAATAAGAATAGCTGCGAATATAATGATGGTAAATATTTACGGTGTGAATTATTTGGCCCCCAAAAGGGGACCCGTGTAAATTACGCGAAACGCTCGTCACGCCCGTGGGGTTCGCTGAGGTCCTGCCACGGCCCAACAGAAATAATGCCGGTCGGGTTAATGGTTTTGTGGCTACGGAAGTAGTGATTGCGGATGTGATCGAAATTGACGGTGTCCGCAATGCCTGGCATCTGGTAGATATCACGCAGAAAACCGTACAGATTCAGATAGTCACTGATCCGATGCTTGTCGCATTTGAAGTGGGTGACATACACCGGATCAAAACGTACCAGCGTAGTCCATAGGCGAATGTCAGCCTCTGTTAACTGGTCGCCAGTCAGGTAGCGATGCTGGCCGAGAATCTGCTCCAGTCGCGCCAGTGATTCAAAGACTTTTTCTACTGCGCTGTCATACGCTTCCTGGCTGGTAGCAAAACCGGCTTTATACACACCGTTATTGACGTTGTCATAAATCCAACTGTTCAGATCGTCAATTTTGCTTTGCAGGGCCGGTGGATAGTAATCCCCGGCTTTTGCGCCCAGCGCATCAAACGCGGTGTTAAACATGCGGATGATTTCAGCCGATTCGTTGCTGACGATGGTGTGATTTTTTTTATCCCACAGCACCGGAACCGTTACCCGGCCGCTGTAGTGCGGATCGGCGTGTAAATACAGTTGATAGAGAAACTCGTGCTGGTAAAGCGTATCGCCGGTTGCTGCCGGGAAGTTGTTATCAAACGTCCAGCCGTTTTCCAGCATCAGCGGATGCACTACGGAAACGGAAATGAAGGGTTCCAGACCTTTGAGTTTACGCATAATCAGCGTGCGATGTGCCCACGGGCAGGCCAGAGAAACGTACAGATGATAGCGGTCTTTTTCGGCGGCAAAACCACCTTCGCCAGTTGGGCCAGGCGTGCCATCCGCGGTGAGCCAGCTACGGAAAGCCGATGCAGAACGTTGAAATTTACCACCGGTTGATTTGGTATCGTACCAGGTGTCATGCCAGACGCCGTCAATCAGTTGTCCCATTATCTCTCTCCCGGAATGCAAAACGAGGAGTTAATCCCCTCGTCTTTTAATAAGTATATACCCTAAATAATTCGAGTTGCAGGAAGGCGGCAAGGGAAAGACAAATTCGTCTGGAACGAATTTGAACAGCCAAAGGTTGCCTTCGGTGAGGGACATGGATGTCCCTCATTAAACGCCCAGGAGCATAGATAACTATGTGACTGGGGTTTCTGAGTGAAGCCAACACACCTGCAACTTGAAGAATGACGGGTATAGTTTGATTACCACTTTTTATTCAGTACACGGTCGATACTGAATGCGCCCGGACCAGTGATAGCCAGCAGCAGGAAGCCGCCTGCGATGGTCAGGTTTTTCATGAACATCAGAGAGTTCATCCCTTCCGCAAAGTTGCTGTGGAAGATGAACGCGGTCAGCAGGGTGAAGCCTGCGGTGAACAGCGCGGTAGTACGGGTCAGGAAACCAAACAGGATTGCCAGACCGCCGCCGAACTCAAGCAGAATAACCAGCGGCAACATAAAACCAGGGACGCCCATGGCTTCCATATACTGTTGGGTACCCGCATATCCGGTGATCTTTCCCCAACCTGCAGTAATAAACAGGATTGGCATCAGAATGCGCGCTACCAGTACACCAACATCTTCTAATTTTTTCATCGTACTCTCCAGGAAACCACTCAGGCGGATTGTTTTGTTTTTTGTGCATTAACGCTGCAGAGCGCGTCGTTGCTGTCGATGGAGAGAATCATAGACGTACAGAATGACAATTGTTAGCAAGGAAAACTGTCAGTAATTTTCAAAAAATTTGAGGAACCCGCAAAATAGGGGATACGGCAGGGGTTAACCGCGCAATTGTTGCTGTCTGATTGTCGATTTAATCAAACGCCATGCGCTCCAGACGCTAAAGCCGCGTTTGGCCCAGCGGACCAGCAGATTAGGATTACGAATGGTCCGTACAGCCATAATACTGCTGCCGACCAGCACCCAGGCGCGCAGGTTCAGCAGCGTTTTCCAGCCACGATCGTATACGTCAGTCGCCTCCAGCCAGTCGCGGCGGGTGGCAGACAGATCCAGCCGTTGCTGCTGGATCTGACCAAGCAGTTGTGCCTTACGTTTTTGGCGCTCGACGTTACTGCTCATTAGACATCATCCTCCAGGGCCTGCCTGTCATTAGCGAGTTCGTGGCGTGTATGGCGTAACAGTGTTGATTTACGGGCTTTACGTAATGTCCATATCCCGCCAACGAGCGCCAAAAGCAACAGCACAACGGTGGTGGCAATCATCGCGTTCAGGCGGTACTGAGGGTCAATGGCCCAGATGATAAGCACCATCAGACTCATCAGCCCAAATGCCGCAAAGAGCATAGTCAGTCCCAGCATCAGTACGATCTGGACAAGGTTAGCTTTTTCCTCTTCCAGTTCAACGACGGCCAGCCGTAGTCGGGTCTCTACGATCTCAACGAGAATCGTGAGGACCCGTTGTCCAATCCCCAGGACGCTTTTGCCTGGACCTTGTGCGTGTTGAGAGTCAGCCATTGTTAGCGGCGCGACAGCAGTACACCAAGCACCACACCGACCGCAGCGCCAATACCAACGCCTGTCCATGGGTTTTCGCGCACATAGTTATCGGCTTTGGCGGCCGCTTCACGGGTTTGCTTAGCAATCACATCGCTGGTCTCGCTCAGACGATGGCGGCTCTCGCGCAGCGCATGTTCGGCTTTGCTGCGAATTTTACTCATCTCTTCCTTCGACTTATCGCCAGAGGAGCTCAGTACTTCTTCGAGCGTATCCGCAAGGGATTTCAGCTCAGCGCGCAGATTTTCCGTAGCGTTATCTTTCGACATAGTTTTCTCCAGGTGAGTGGGTAGTTACCGTACTTAGTAATCGCGGGTCTCAAGTTCCTTCAGCTCTTTCTGAGCCTCTGCAAGCTTACGTTCGCGTTTTGCGATTTTATCCGCATCGCCTTTTTGCTTCGCTTCGGCTAAATCACGCTGACGTTCGGCTATCTCATTTTTCTGCTCTGCGATTTTTTTCTGGTGACTCGCACGCAGTTTGCTGTCAGTACAGTTTGCCCGAACTTCACTAAGCGCTTTGTTTAACCCATTGATGCGGCTCTGATTATTGTGTTTTTCGGCATAGCTAATTTCCCGCTGAATATCTTGTTCTTTTTCCTGACAGAGGGAGTTAGCGTAGCTGCCGGCACTGAGAGCGAAAAGACTCATTGCCAAAGCGATGCGGTATTTCATTCTTGAACCTTCCATTGTGATGCGACCCGATGTTTTGTAGTCGATGCTCCAGAATAATAAAGCTGTAGGTCATAACTTCAGTTTATTAATCATAGGCACTAAACGGTGAAATCACCAAAGTGAGTGATCTAATTCAGATTCCTGGAGATTAACCAAAGCGGTGCGGCGTATCCCTTAAACGAGATAACCACTGCACTGCCTGATTGTCATCATCCTGTTGAGCAATAACGAAGCCGTGTGGCAACGTTCTGTCCAGTACAGCTTTTGCGGCTGCGCTCTGCGCGCTGGAATCAAAGGTGATCAGCAGCGCGTCATTTTGCGGAGTAATACTTTTAAAACGAATGCCGTTGGCATCCAGATGATGCCAGATAGAGAAGCCGTCTGGCATGCTGGCACCCTGGTTTATGGCGCGAATGGCAAGCGTCGATTCCTGCTGGCGAATGACCGACCAGGTCAGGATTAACGCGCCCAAAAACAGCATAAAGGAGGTGGTCCAGGCCAGTTGTCGGAGCGTTATGCGTGATTTCAGCATAATTTACCCTCGGTTCCCGTATTTCTTTTTCCAGAGTACAACCAGTGAGCCGGCCAGGCCAACCACCAGTAATACGACAGGCAGCAGCATCAGGCAGGACATGAGCTGATCTTCGTACTTTAGAAAAACAGGTGTTTTGCCCAGTAGATAGCCCAGCGTGGTCAGAATCAGTACCCACAATAGCCCGCTCATCCAGTTGAAGAACTGAAAACGCGCATTATTCAGGCCTGACAGCCCGGCAATGGTCGGCAGTAATGTTCTGACGAACGCAATGAAGCGACCGACCAACAGCGCGGATAAGCCATGCTTGTGGAAAAGATGATGCGCGCGTTGGTGATAATGAGCCGGAAGATGTGAAAGCCAGTTCTGCACGGTGCGGGTATTACCCAACCATCGGCCCTGAATATAGCTGAGCCAACAACCGAGGCTGGCTGCGGTGGTGAGTAGCAGTACCGTTTGCGGAAAACCCATTGCGCCTTTGGCAATAAGTACGCCGACCAGTACCAGCAAGCTGTCGCCAGGTAAAAAGGCCGCGGGTAGCAACCCATTTTCCAGGAACAAAATTGTAAACAGTACAAAATACAGCATACCAATCATGGAAGGATTGGCCAGAGTTTCAAAATCCTGAGCCCATAAAGCATTCAGTAATTGAGTCAGTAGTTCCATTCAGTATTCCTGGAGAATCGGTTATGGTCACGCCGTTGTTCTTGAGTTTGTAATGCCACGATTTTATTGGTGTTTTTTGCATGGATCGCGGTCTGCACAAATTCACGGCCTGAACTGTTCCCTGTTAAGTTGTGAAGTAAGCAAGCACTAACACATAAAAAATTCAAAACGCTTTTAATTGTAACAAAGGTCAACGTAGTCCGTTATATAAATTACGGTGGTTGAGCTCTGATTTTGCTTATCGCAAGGGAGTGAGGCGAGAGGATTTACACAGGCTGACACTTTATACCTAATGCTTACCGAGCGTCAGAAACAGGCGCGGTTATCGCGCCTGTGAAAGTCAGAACGTTTATTTTGTGCTGTTTGCCGCGGTATCCAGATGAACGACCGGATTTTCCGTGAAAAGGTAACGATCCGCGTTGAACTCAAAATCATCGCTGGTTTCGTTAAACAGCATCTGTTTCGTGTTCTCAAGGTGCTGCCACATCGCCAGTTTGGCTGCATGCGGATCTTTGCGAATTAATGCCCGCAGGATCTGGTCATGGTCATCACACCAGTTGTCTACCGTGCGCAGATCAATGTGATCGTGCAATTTCTTCCAGTAGGGGTTGTGAACGCGCTGAGTCCACATTTTTTCAACAATGGCGGCCAGAGCTGAGTTTTGTGTCGCCAGCGCAACCTGAACATGGAACTGCAGGTCCCATTCGGAGTCACGAAAGCTTTTTTCGTTGCGCGATTTCTCCTGGATTTCCATCAGTTTCATGATGTCCTGCTTGGTCACCTGGGTAGCGGCAAACTCGGCGATGTTGCTCTCAATAAGCTGACGCGCTTGCAGCAATTCAAAAGGACCGTAGCTGGCGAATTCCAGACCTTCGTCGGGCGCAACATAATGTTTGGGTTGGTTAGAGATGACGTGGATACCCGATCCTTTACGCACCTCAACGTAGCCTTCAACCTCGAGCATGATAATCGCTTCACGAACCACGGTACGACTGACGTTCTTTTCATCGGCAATAAAGCGCTCGGCGGGAAGTTTATCGCCCACCAGATAGACGCCTTGCTCGATGCGTTCTTTTAGATCGGCAGCAAGTTGTTGGTACAAACGTCGTGGTTCAGTGATTTCCATATGCACTCCAGGCATGATACGGCAGACTATATTTGTTATACCACTTTTGCGATGGCGGCTCTACTCGCACCGACAAAAAAGCCGCCAGTCAACTGGCGGCTCTGCATTATATACCTATGACGACTCGCGTCAGGTTAATTTTGCGTAGCGGGAGAGCCGGTTTGCGGGCCCGAATCAATCTCGCTTGCCGACTTGTTCTGCAGTACCGTCCAGATGACTAACGCACCAAGCAGGTCGAATACTGCCAGTACGGCGAACAGTGGGCTAAAGCCGATGGTGTCAGCCAGGGCACCAACGACCAGGGCAAACAGAGTACTCGCCAGCCAGGCAGACATCCCCGTCAGGCCGTTAGCGGTCGCGACTTCATTGCGGCCAAATACGTCAGAAGAGAGCGTAATCAGCGCGCCAGACAGTGCCTGGTGAGCAAAACCACCGACGCACAGCAGGGCGATAGCAATATACGGGCTGGTGAACAGACCAATCATCCCTGGGCCAATTATCAGCAGTGCGCCCATGGTGACGACCATTTTACGGGACACGATCAGGTTTACGCCGAACCAACGCTGGAACAGTGGCGGTAAGTAACCCCCGATGATACAGCCGAGGTCAGCGAACAGCATTGGCATCCACGCGAACATCGCAATCTCTTTCAGGTTAAAGCCGTAGACTTTAAACATGAACAGCGGGATCCAGGCGTTGAATGTACCCCAGGCCGGCTCTGCCAGGAAACGCGGCAGCGCGATACCCCAGAACTGGCGGTTACGCAGGATCTGGCCAAGCGACATTTTCTTCGCGGTACTGTTTTTATGCTGTGATTCCTGACCGTTAAGGATGTAATCACGCTCTTCGTCAGACAGTTTTTTCTGGTCGCGTGGGTGTTTGTAGAAAACAAGCCAGGACATCGCCCAGATGAAGCTCAGGGCACCAGAAATAATGAATGCCATCTGCCAGCTGTGCATGACGATAGCCCACACGACCAGCGGCGGAGCAATCATCGCGCCGATAGAAGAACCAACGTTAAAGTAACCGACAGCAATAGAACGCTCTTTTGCCGGGAACCATTCAGAACTGGCTTTCAGACCCGCAGGGATCATCGCGGCTTCTGCGGCACCGACTGCGCCTCGTGCCAGTGCCAGTCCACCCCAGCTACCAGCCAGTGCGGTGGCACCACAGAAGACGGCCCACAGAACGGCGAACATCGCGTAGCCTACTTTGGTGCCGAGCACATCCAGCACGTAGCCAGCAACGGGTTGCATTACGGTGTAAGCAGCAGAATACGCTGCGATGATATAGGAGTACTGTTGAGTGGAGATGTGTAACTCTTCCATCAGAGTTGGCGCAGCTGCCGCCACAGTGTTACGTGTCAGGTAACCCAGCACGGTGCCAAGCGTCACCAGTGCGATCATGTACCAACGTAACCCTTTAATTTTACGCATGTAAAACCTCATCGTTTTGTTATGTCCGCTAACGAGCGGTCATCTTCCAGTCCAGGGCGGAGGATGTTCTTTTACGAAGGGCGTGACCGAAAAAAAACCGGCACTGCCCCGAACTTTGCCATGTCAATGATTGTGCTAATTCGGTTTCCGTACCGGTCAATCCGATGGTGGACCATCGGTAATTTGCATTCCGTCGGCTTATGTATCGCGACGGCAAAAAGATAACTTGTCATACAGCTTTAAAAGGTGAGTGCCATCACAAAAGTGTGAATCTTCGTGTGGTCATTAATTCGATTCAGCAAAGCCAGTGCTGGCGCGGCTTGCCATGAGTTTTACCTCTTTGAGAGTAATTTTTTTGTCATCATTTGTTGATCTAACTCACGAAAATATCTTCAGCGTATGGAAATTGGTGTGATAACTTTGACAACATCAAAACATAAGCAATCTGACGCACTCGCTGAGAGGAAGACGATAATGACCCCGTTTATGACTGAGGATTTCCTGCTGGATACCGAATTTGCCCGCCGTCTGTATCATGATTACGCCAAAGACCAGCCAATCTTCGACTACCACTGCCATTTGCCGCCGCAACAAATCGCTGATAACTACCGTTTTAACAACCTGTATGACATCTGGCTGAAGGGTGATCACTACAAGTGGCGCGCCATGCGCACTAACGGTGTCGCTGAACGCCTGTGTACCGGTGATGCGTCCGATCGCGAGAAGTTTGACGCCTGGGCAGCCACGGTCCCGCACACCATCGGTAACCCGCTCTATCACTGGACGCATCTTGAACTGCGTCGCCCATTTGGTATTACAGGTAAGCTGTTGTCTCCTGCGACTGCTGATGAAATCTGGAACCAGTGCAACGAATTGCTGGCACAGGATCAGTTTTCCGCGCGTGGAATCATGCAGCAGATGAATGTAAAAATGGTCGGTACCACCGATGATCCGATCGACTCTCTGGAGCATCACGCTGCGGTCGCGAAAGACAACACCTTTGCTATCAAAGTGCTGCCAAGCTGGCGTCCGGATAAAGCCTTTAACATTGAACTGGCGACCTTTAACGATTACATGGCGAAGCTGGGGGAAGTTTCTGACACCGAGATCCGCCGCTTTACCGACCTGCAAACCGCGCTAACTAAACGTCTTGATCACTTTGCAGCTCACGGCTGTAAAGTCTCCGACCATGCGCTGGATGTGGTGTTATTTGCTGAGTCTAACGAAGCTGAACTGGATAGCATCCTGGCGCGTCGTCTGGCGGGTGAAACTCTGAGCGAGCACGAAGTTGCCCAGTTCAAAACTGCCGTACTGGTGTTCCTTGGCGCTGAATACGCACGTCGCGAATGGGTGCAGCAGTACCACATTGGCGCATTGCGTAATAACAACCTGCGTCAGTTCAAACTGCTGGGCGCGGATGTCGGTTTCGACTCCATTAACGACCGTCCGATGGCTGAAGAACTGTCCAAACTGCTAAGCAAGCAGAATGAACAGAACCTGCTGCCGAAAACCATCCTGTACTGCCTGAACCCGCGTGATAACGAAGTGCTGGGCACCATGATCGGTAACTTCCAGGGTGAAGGCATGCCGGGCAAAATGCAGTTCGGTTCCGGCTGGTGGTTTAACGACCAGAAAGATGGGATGGAACGTCAGATGACACAACTGGCCCAGCTCGGTTTGCTGAGCCGCTTCGTCGGCATGCTGACCGATAGCCGCAGCTTCCTGTCATACACGCGCCATGAATACTTCCGCCGCATTCTGTGCCAGATGATTGGCCGTTGGGTTGCTGCAGGTGAAGCACCGGCAGATATCCAGTTGCTGGGTGAAATGGTCAGAAATATTTGCTTTAACAATGCGCGTGATTACTTCGCCATTGAACTGAACTAAGGCCCGGGTGAAGGTATGCAATACATCAAGATCCATGCGCTGGATAACGTCGCGGTAGCGCTTGCTGATTTGGCTGAAGGAACCGAAGTCACCGTTGATGGGCAGGCGGTCACCCTGCGTCAGGCGGTCTCTCGTGGCCATAAATTCGCTTTACGCGATATTGCGCAAGGCGAAAACGTCATTAAATACGGTTTGCCAATTGGCCATACGCTAGTGGACGTTGCGGCGGGTGAGCACATTCATGCTCACAACACGCGCACGAATCTGAGCGATCTGGACACGTATAGCTACCAACCGGATTTTCAGGCGGAAGTTGCTCAGGCAGCCGATCGCGATGTGCAGATTTATCGCCGCGCGAACGGTGATGTTGGGGTACGTAACGAGTTGTGGATACTGCCGACCGTCGGCTGCGTCAATGCGATGGCGCGTCAGATGCAAACCCGTTTTCTGAAAGAGACCCACGACGCCGAAGGAATCGACGGCGTGCATCTCTTCAGCCACACCTACGGCTGTTCACAGCTCGGCGACGACCACATTAACACCCGCACCATGCTGCAAAACATGGTGCGTCACCCGAATGCGGGGGCGGTGCTGGTAGTGGGGCTTGGTTGTGAAAACAACCAGGTGGATGCTTTCCGTGAAACGTTAGGGGAGTATGATCCTGAACGCGTTCACTTTATGGTCTGCCAGCACCAGGAAGACGAAGTGGAAGCGGGGATCGAGCATCTCCACCAGCTGTACAGCGTGATGCGTAACGATAAGCGTGAGCCGGGTAAACTCGGCGAGCTGAAGTTCGGTCTGGAATGTGGCGGATCTGACGGCTTGTCTGGGATCACCGCTAACCCGATGCTGGGGCGTTTTTCTGACTACGTGATCGCCAACGGCGGGACTACCGTGCTGACTGAAGTCCCGGAGATGTTCGGTGCCGAGCAGCTATTAATGGACCACTGCCGCGACGAAGAAACTTTCGGTAAGCTGGTGACCATGGTCAATGACTTCAAACAGTACTTCATTGCTCACGACCAACCGATCTACGAGAATCCATCGCCGGGGAACAAAGCGGGTGGCATCACCACGCTGGAAGATAAATCGCTGGGATGTACACAGAAAGCGGGTTCCAGCAAAGTTGTCGATGTACTGTGCTACGGCGAACGCCTGAAAACGCCAGGTCTGAATCTGTTAAGTGCTCCGGGCAATGACGCCGTTGCGACCAGTGCGCTGGCGGGGGCCGGCTGTCATATGGTGTTGTTCAGTACCGGTCGCGGCACGCCGTACGGCGGTTTTGTGCCGACGGTGAAAATTGCCACCAACAGCGAGCTGGCGGCGAAGAAAAAGCACTGGATCGACTTTGACGCCGGACAGCTAATCCACGGTAAAGCGATGCCGCAACTGCTGAACGAGTTTGTCGATACGATCGTTGAGTTTGCCAACGGCAAACCGACCTGTAACGAACGCAATGATTTCCGGGAACTGGCTATTTTCAAAAGTGGCGTAACGTTGTAATTACCCTTCATCTTTTGCACCACAGCGGTGTTGGCTGCGTTCGCCCACCCCGGTCACTTACTCATGTAAGCTCCCGGGGATGTGCGAACTTGCCGCCTTGCTGTGGCACAAAATCTTTTGGGTAAGATTGTTTATGGTGGAATCTAAAAACGGCGTTTCATAATATGGAGCGCCGTTTGTTTTCGCATTACCTGACAAGGATCATTCATGACCGCGTATTGGCTGGCCCAGGGCGTAGGTGTCATCGCCTTTCTGATCGGGATTACCACTTTTTTTAATCGCGACGAGCGCCGGTTCCGGCTACAGCTCGCCGTCTATAGCGCCACCATTGGCGTGCATTTTTTCCTGATGGGCGCCTGGCCTGCAGGAATGAGTGCCGAGCTCAACACTATCCGCACAATCGTTTCGATGCATACCCGCAAGATGTGGGTCATGACGGTTTTTATTGTCCTCACGCTGGTTCTTGGCTTGGCAAAATTACAGCATGCGATGGAGCTACTGCCTATTATCGGTACGCTGGCCAGCACCTGGGCACTGTTTCGTTGCAAAGGGTTAACCGTGCGCTGCGTAATGTGGTGTGCAACGGGCTGCTGGGTCATTCACAATTTCTGGCTGGGATCGATTGGCGGGACGATGATCGAAGGTAGCTTTCTGGTGATGAACGGCCTGAACATTATTCGCTTCCGGCGCATGCAAAAACGCGGCATTGATCCGTTCAAAATTGAAAAAAGTGTACAAGAAGAGAACCCCTCCGCCCGATGACGGAGGGGCGCAGAGATTAGCCGCGCAGGGCGTTATTTGCCAGACGCTCGTCTTCTGCCTGGCAGGCTGCAGCGGTAAACAGGACGTCTGTCGAAGAGTTCAGCGCCGTTTCACAGGAATCCTGCAATACGCCGATGATAAAGCCAACGGCGACCACCTGCATGGCGATGTCATTCGGGATACCGAACATATTACATGCCAGCGGGATCAGCAGCAGAGAACCGCCCGCCACGCCCGATGCACCGCAGGCACACAGCGAAGCCACCACGCTCAGTAACAGCGCCGTTGGTAAATCAACCGGAATACCCAGCGTATTCACCGCCGCCAGCGTCAGTACGGTAATGGTGATCGCCGCGCCTGCCATATTGATGGTGGCGCCCAGTGGGATAGATACCGAATAGGTATCACGATCCAGGTTCAGCTTCTCACACAGCGCCATATTCACCGGAATATTGGCTGCAGAGCTGCGGGTAAAGAAGGCGTACACGCCGCTTTCACGCAGGCATGCCAATACCAGTGGGTACGGGTTACGGCGAATTTTCCAGAACACCAGCAGCGGGTTGACCACCAGCGCAACCAGCAGCATACAGCCAACCAGTACGGCCAGCAGCTGCGCGTAGCCCCAGAGGGTGGCAAAACCCGTCGTCGCCAGTGTGGAAGAGACCAGACCGAAGATACCTATCGGTGCAAAGCGGATAACCAGTCTCACCATAAACGTGACGGCATCGGACATATCATTGACCAGATTCTTGGTCGTCTCATTACCATGGCGTAGCGCAAAGCCAAGGCCGACTGCCCATACCAGAATACCGATATAGTTAGCATTCAGCAGCGCATCAATGGGGTTAGAAACCATGCTCATCAGCAGGCTGCGCATCACCTCAATAATGCCGGATGGCGGCACGATATCGCTGGCGCTGCTGGAAAGATGCAGCGTCGAAGGGAAGGCAAAGCTGAACACCACGGCGGCTAATGCCGCTGAAAATGTTCCCAGCAGGTAAAGGAACAGAATGGGGCGGATATTGGTTTTTTGCCCGTGCTGGTGGTTGGCGATAGAGGCCATTACCAGCATCAGCACGAGGATTGGGGCGACGGCTTTTAATGCGCCGACGAACAGTGTCCCCAGCAGGCCGACGGCTTCTGCCGCAGGTTTTGACACCAGTGCCAGAAAAATCCCCAGTACCAAACCGACCAAAATTTGTTTAACCAGGCTCCCCTGCGCCAAACGCGAGATCAGCCCCGATGAACGTAGCGTAGTCATGTAGTCATCCTTTGAATTGTGTTGTTGCTCACCCGTTGTGCGTTCTCATGACGCATCTTTCTGGATGTAACAAAGTGTTTGCATGGCTGAGTATAAGGAAAGATGCCGGTTCTGGAAGATAAATATCCTGGTTTCCGCGCTCAGATCATATTTTATAACTTTAAATTAACATTGTTTTGACATGTCCAGCAAAAAGCCCGACGCACGCAATGTGCGGTCGGGCTTTATCAACTAGCTAAGTAAAAGTTACTGTATTTGCTGCTTTTTATCGTGCTGGTGGTTGACCCACGCATTCACAACCAGCGTCACAAACAGAATACCGAAGACCACACCTAACGAGATAGCGATCGGGATATGGTAGAAATCGACGATCAGCATCTTGATACCGATAAACACAAGGATTATCGACAAACCATATTTCAGCATCGAGAAACGCTCCGCCACACCTGCCAACAGGAAGTACATCGCACGCAGACCCAGGATAGCAAACAGGTTAGAGGTCAGTACGATGAACGGGTCGGTGGTGACGGCAAAGATTGCCGGAATACTGTCGACGGCAAAAATCACATCGCTCAGTTCAACCAGGATCAATACCAGCATCAGTGGCGTTGCAAACAGCAGACCGTTTTTACGCACGAAGAATTTTTCGTCTTCAATGGTATCGGTCATACGTAAATGGCCGCGCAGCCAACGCACTAACGGTTTGTCGCCAATACCGGAAGCGTCTTCTTTCGCCAGCGCCATCTTCACGCCGGTAAACAGCAGGAATGCGCCGAACACGTACAGCAGCCATTCGAACTGGGCGATAAGCCAACTGCCCGTGAAGATCATGATCGTACGTAATACAATCGCGCCCAGTACGCCATACACCAGTACCCGACGTTGCAGTGCCGCAGGTACGGAGAAGTAACTGAACAGCATCAACCAGACAAAGACGTTATCTACCGCCAGCGATTTCTCGATCAGATAGCCGGTCAGGAACGCCAGCGCCTGCGGGTCGGCAACGGAACGGCCCTGAGTCTCAGCCAGGTACCACCAGAATGCCGCGTTAAACAGCAACGACAACGTTACCCAGACGATTGACCAGGCCGCGGCCAGCTTCATCGACATCGTATGTGCGCCACGACGACCCTGTAGCAGCAGATCGATGGCCAGCATAATGACCACCACGACAGCGAAGCCACCCCATAACAACGGTGTGCCAACAGTATTCATTTTATTTCCCCATGCATAAAAAAACGGCCAACGCCGAATGACGTTAGCCGCTGCTTTTTATGCATAGACCTTGCCATTCGGCAAGGTCTCACTTACAACAACAAAGGAATACGACAGCGTATTCCTTTGTTATCGCCCGGTGACCGGATGTGGTTTTTCACACATCGTAATGACGATCAACCGACAACGAAGTTACTCCCCTTTGCGGGTTACAAAATATTACAGGCCATGCATTCAGTCAATGGCCTGCAACATTCGTTTTACACACCTTTACGCAGTCAGCGATGTTTCCGCTTCGTCTGCCGGGAAAACCACGCCGGTCTGGCGGCGAATCTCCGTTTGCAGTTTGGCGGTGATACGGCTGACGGCCAGTGCCGGGTGATCCACTTCGCCGGATTCAACCAGATGAGCAAAAGCCTCTGCCTCATAAAGCATAGTATTGATGTGCTGAGGCACCGTAAGATCCTGCGTTTTGCCACCGCGTGGAATAACGCACACTTTCTGACACTCGGAAATCTTCTCGACAACCAGCGACCCTGATTCGCCCTGAATTTCGCTGGCCAGCACGGAATCACTGACTTTCGAGTGCTGCAACGTGACGCTAAAATCGCCGTAATTGAGTACGACCACGCCGTGGGCATCGACGCCGCTTTCCAGCAGGCTGGCACTTGCCTGAACGCTCAGTGGTTCACCCCACAGCGCAACCGCAGCGGCCAGACAGTAAAAGCCGATATCCATAATCGAACCGTTAGAAAACGCCGGATTAAACGTATTGGGATTTTCACCGTCCAGATAACGCTGATAACGTGAAGAGTACTGGCAGTAATTGATCAGCGCTTTCCTGACTCGCCCGATTTTGGGGAGCGATTGCTGTAATAGCAGGAAATTAGGCAGGCTGGCGGTCTTAAACGCTTCAAACAGCACCACCTGATTTTCGCGCGCACAGGCGATAGCGGCTTCGACTTGTGCCAGGTTCGAGGCCAGCGGTTTCTCGCAAATGACATGCTTTTTGTGTTGTAGAAACAGCGTTGTCTGCGGGAAGTGCAGAGAGTTCGGGCTGGCAATGTAAACGGCATCAATGGCGTCACTTTGCGCCATTGCCTCCAGCGAGGTAAACAGATGCTCGACGGGATAATCATTGGCGAAGGTCTGTGCCTGTTCAAGGCTACGGGAATACACTGCGGTTAACTTATATTTGCCGGTTTCATGGGCGGCATCCACAAACTGGCGGGTGATCCAGTTTGTGCCAATCACTGCGAAACGTATCATAAATGCCTTCAGGCTGCGAAAAGGGATCCTTGCGTCAATTTAGCATGCCCTGAAGACAAAGCCAGTGCGCGACTACGCAGTTTGCTTCAGCGATTGTTGCGTGAGCCACAGGCGGGTATCAAACTCCAACTGGTGGTACTGCGGTTCCATATGACAGCACAGCTGGTAAAACGCTTTGTCGTGCTCTTTTTCTTTCAGGTGCGCCAGTTCATGCACCACGATCATGCGTAAAAAGGGCTCCGGGGCGTTACGAAATACGGTGGCGACGCGGATCTCCGCTTTGGCTTTGAGCTTGCCACCCTGCACGCGGGAGACGGCAGTATGCAGTCCCAGCGCATTTTTCAGCACGTGTATCTTACTGTCATACATGACCTTATTCAGCGGTGGGGCGTTGCGCAGAAACTGATTTTTCAGCTCCTGGGTATATTGCCAGAGCGCTTTGTCAGTTGCGAAGTCATGTGTACCTGGATAGCGCTTCTCCAGCACTGCGCCCAGGCGCTGCTCAGCAATCAGCGTTCTCACTTGAGAAAGCAAATGTTCCGGGTAGCCCTGGAGGTAAGTTAGTTGGTTCATTCATGTCCACGCAAATCATAAAAGTGTATACTCACGCACCCTTTTCAGGGATACGCCGAAATTTTACCATTCAGGAGGGCCGATGAGCCACACAGACAACGGTTTCCGTTCACTGACACTTAAACGTTTCCCGGAGACGGACGACGTTAACCCGCTGCTGGCGTGGGAAGCTGCAGATGAATATCTGTTGCAACAGCTGGACGATACCGAGATTAGCGGCCCGGTGCTTCTCCTGAATGATACTTTCGGCGCGCTGGGTTGTGCACTGGCGGAACATACGCCGTACAGCATTGGCGACTCCTATCTCAGCGAGCTTGCCACACGCGAGAACCTGCGTCACAACGACATTGCTGAGTCGAGCGTCAAGTTCCTCGACAGTACCGCTGATTATCCGCAGGCGCCGGGCGTGGTGCTGATTAAGCTGCCAAAAACCATGGCGCTGCTGGAACAACAGCTCCGTGCGCTGCGTCAGGTTGTCACGCCGCAAACGCGCATCATTGCGGGGGCGAAGGCGCGTGATATTCATACCTCAACGCTTGAGTTGTTTGAAAAGGTGCTGGGCCCAACCACTACCACGCTGGCGTGGAAAAAAGCCCGTCTGATTAACTGCACCTTCAGTAATCCAGAACTGGCTGATGCCTCGCAGACGCTGAGCTGGAAACTGGAAGGCACCGACTGGACTATCCATAACCATGCCAACGTCTTCTCCCGTACCGGGCTGGATATCGGCGCACGTTTCTTTATTGAGCACCTGCCGGAAAATCTGGAAGGGGAGATTGTCGATCTCGGTTGTGGCAACGGTGTGATTGGCCTGACGTTGCTGGAGAAGAACCCGCAAGCCAGCGTGGTGTTTGTGGATGAATCACCGATGGCGGTGGCATCAAGTCGCCTGAACGTCGAAAGCAACATGCCTGAAGCGTTGGATCGCTGTGAATTTATGATCAACAACGCGCTGTCTGGCGTGGAGCCTTTCCGCTTTAACGCCGTGCTGTGTAACCCGCCGTTCCATCAGAAGCATGCGCTGACGGATAACATTGCCTGGGAAATGTTCCACCACGCCCGCCGCTGCCTGAAAATCAACGGTGAGCTGTACATTGTGGCTAACCGTCACCTCGACTACTTCCACAAGTTGAAGAAGATTTTCGGCAACTGTGAAACCATCGCTACCAATAATAAATTCGTGGTGCTGAAGGCGGTTAAAACCGGTCGTCGTCGCTAATTGCGTGTGCCGGATGGTGGCGTGGCCGCCTTATCCGGCCTACGAAAGACATGACGTTAAATTTCCAGCGCCAGCCTTGTCCCTTGTGCAATTGCGCGTCGGGCATCCAGCTCCATCGCCACATCACATCCCCCGATCAGATGTACTGTTTTACCCGCAGCATGCAGCGGATCAAGCAGCTCCCGGCGTGGTTCCTGGCCGGCGCAAATCACCACGTGATCCACATTCAGGATCTGTAGCGCGCCGTTGATCATCACGTGTAGCCCGTCATCATCGATCTTCTGATAGCTCACCGCCGGGATCATTTTTACGCCGCGTGAAAGCAGGGTGGTGCGGTGGATCCATCCCGTTGTTTTACCTAAACCTTGCCCCGGTTTGCTGGCTTTACGCTGCAACATCACTATCTGGCGCGGGCTGCGGGATAAGTGCGGACCTTCCGGGCGTAAGCCGCCAGGCTGTTGCAGGCTGGTGTCGATACCCCATTCCACGCAGAACTCGGCAATATTCTGGCTGGTGGGATCGCCGGGCTGACTCAGATACATGGCGGTATCGAAACCGATCCCTCCGCAGCCAACGATCGCCACGCGTTTCCCTACCGGCGTTTTATCACGAAGGACATCGAGATAGCTCAGCACTTTAGGGTGTTCAATACCGTCGATCGGCGGCATGCGCGGTTCGATCCCGCTGGCGAGGATCACTTCGTCGAAGGTGTGCAGATCGTGTGCGCTGACAAAGTGATTCAGCTTCAGGGTCACGCCAGTCACGTCGATCATCCGACGGTAGTAGCGCAGCGTTTCATAGAATTCTTCTTTGCCGGGGATCTGCTTGGCGATATTAAACTGCCCGCCAATCTCACCATGCGCGTCAAACAGCGTTACGTGATGCCCGCGTGCGGCGGCGTTAATAGCAAAAGCGAGACCCGCAGGACCCGCACCGACAACCGCCAGATTCTTCAGGTGAGTGGCTGCAACAATGGGCATTTTGGTTTCATGACAGGCGCGCGGATTCACCAGACAGGAGGTAACTTTCCCCACGAAAATCTGATCCAGGCAAGCCTGGTTGCAGCCGATACAGGTATTGATCTCATCGGATCGTCCGCTTTGCGCTTTTGACAGCAGCTCTGCGTCGGCCAGGAACGGCCGGGCCATCGATACCATATCGGCATCGCCGCGTGCCAGAATGTCATCCGCAACGGTCGGATCGTTAATACGGTTAGTGGTGACCAGTGGGATCGTCACATGACCTTTCAGCTTGCGTGTTACCCAGCTAAACGCACCCCGGGGGACCGGTGTGGCGATGGTGGGGATACGCGCCTCATGCCAGCCAATACCGGTATTAATTATTGTGGCACCTGCGGCTTCTATCGCCTGTGCTAACTGGACGGTTTCGTCAAAGGTTCCGCCTTGCTCCACCAGGTCGAGCATCGACAGGCGGAAGATAATAATAAAGTCACTGCCGGCACGCTGGCGCACCGCCCGCACGACTTCCACGGCAAAACGCATACGGTTGGCATAGTCACCACCCCAGTCATCATTACGCTGGTTGGTGCGCAGGGTCAGGAATTCGTTGATCAGATAGCCTTCCGAGCCCATCACTTCCACGCCATCGTAACCTGCCTCCCGCGCCAGCTGTGCACAATGGGCGAAATCTTCAATCAGTTGCAGCACTTCATCGTGCGTCAGTTCATGCGGCGTAAAGCGGTTAATAGGGGCCTGAATGGCTGAAGGCGCAACCAGATGCGGCTGGTAGCTATAACGCCCGGTGTGCAGGATTTGCAGGGCGATTTTCCCGCCTTCGTCGTGAACCGCATCGGTAATGATACGGTGGTGCGCCAGCTGGCTGGTGTCGTTCAGCATCGCGCCGCCTTCCATCCCCACGCCCGATAGCGCGGGCGCAATTCCTCCGGTCACAATCAGGGCTACGCCGTGACGAGCGCGTTCGGCGTAGAACGCAGCCAGCCGTTCTGCACCATCGGGATACTCTTCCAGACCGGTATGCATTGAACCCATCAGCACGCGGTTTTTAAGCGTGGTGAATCCCAAATCGAGCGGGGCGAACAGCGACGGATAGCTCATAAAGGTGTCCAGTATGTAAAATTATTGTTATGTGGTCGGATGAGTTACTAATTTAGCCGTCGTCGCGCAAAAGGGAAAAGGGGAATGCCGTGATTGTGATGGGATTCAAAAAAGGAGCGAGGCCAGAGAACGAATTTGCCGGATGTCGGTGCTAGCACCTTATCCGGCCGGTGAAAATGTGGCTTTGTCGGCCGGATAAGCGAAGCGTCATCCGGCAAAATACCACTGATTACTGTTTTTTAAGAAAATCGTTATACAGCATGTAAAGATGCGCAGCGCTCCAGGAGAAGTTCGGTGCGCCCTGCTGTGCGCCGGTCAGCGGGTTATAGTTTTCCTGAATGGGACCTTCTGCCGTCAGCCCTTTGGCATGCTGGAAGAACGTATCGGCCAGTTTTAGCGCTTCATCGCGATAGCCATAACGCTCCATCCCTTTTAGCCCGAACCAGAACTGATCCACCCACACGCGCCCGCGCCAGTATATGTCCGCGCCGAAGGCCGGATTGGTCAGTGCTGCGGTGCCAAGTGGAACATATGTGTTGAACTCTTTCGGATCGAGCATCACGCTAACTACCGCATCCGCGTGGGATTGTGTGGCCGCACCGTTAAACAGCGGTGACCAGCCTTCCGGTCCTTTGCCACGCTCAACAATCGGTTTTCCTGCGCAGCCGTTTGCCAACGGCTGGTCTTCGATCCTGATGTCGTAGAAGAACCGTGTGGTTGAATCAAACATGCAGGTATTGATGTAATCCGCCAGCTTCTTCGCTAACGTTTGATAGTGCTTCGCGTCTGCTGGTTTACCGAGGATCGTTGCCATCTCTGCCAGATAATGGTTATCACTGTACATGTAGCTGGTCTGATCGACAGACTCCTGAAGCAATGAGTAACCGACCAGATTGCCATTTTCATCCCGGTTTTCAGCAAAATTGACCGTCCAGTCACTGCGTTTACCCCCGTTGGCAATGTACTTATCCAGCTGATCTTTATCGATAAAACCAAATACGGCGGCATCATCACGCCCGGATTCCCAGCCAGCGGCTTCCTGTGCCGGGATCGTCAGGCTGTCATACTGCCCCTTACTGATGACAGCTGCGTAGTGACTCAACCCGGAGAGGGTCTCTTCCTTGTCGCCCTGTTTCACAGTGAACAGCATTTCGCCGCTGTCGGTGTTGTGAGCCTTATCCCGTGTGGCGCCGTACTCAGGGACACCATTTCCATTGTGATCGCGGTTACGTAACCACCAGTCGTGGTACGCGACCAGTTTAGGGTACATCTCTTCGAGCCAGGCCTTATCTTTGGTGACGTTGTAGACTTCCATCACCGACCATGCCGCCAGGCTGGGCTTGGTGTTGCGCTCGTTCCAGTTTCCGCCGTCACCACCACGCTCTGGGATCGTGTTCCAGGTCACTAAGTCGAGGATCATCCCGGCATCTTGCGGGCGTATCGGATCGTTGAGCTGGATTTGCCAGTCAAAGAGCGCACGAATGCTGTCTTTGGCAATCTCTGGGTTGAAGTGCACCATTGCCGAGGCAATTTTCCAGCTATCCTAGGCATAGGTCTGGTTGCCGGAGAACCAACGGGCCGTCACCGACGGCGTTACGGTATTGTGTTTTACTGCGCCTTCCGGGACACGCCAGTTACCGGTTAAGGTTTCAATCGCTTTTACTGCGACGCGAGTTTGCTCGGCTGTCGCATCCGGATTGTTCAACCCTTTTTTGAGGTACTCTTCCCAGCGCTGTTGGGAAGCGAGCATGTAAGACGTCGGGCGCGCCAGAATATCGCGGATTTGCACCTGTTCTTTACTGACTTCCAGTGAAGTCAGCAGATGTGAATAAGTGGTATAGAACGTGGTTGAACCTTTGATATGCGCCTTGCTGGTGAAGCGATGACCGCTGATCTTCGTCTTCATCGGCAGCGATTTATGCACCTGATATTCTGACTCGCCAGAGGTAAGCAGATCCCAGGTCGAACGCACTTTGCCGAAGGTGACTTTCAGGCCATCGCGGGTGGTGACGATTTTGCGTTGATAATCTGGATACTCTTCATCGACGGTGTTGGTCGATGTCGGCTTTCCGTCTTTTGCCTCCACTTTTTCCAGCAGCTCGCCATCCCACACCAGATCCAGTGGAGTATCACTCGTTATCCTGGTTTCAAGCAGCGAGGTGTGTGAATCCGCAAAACGCAGGGTCAGGTTAATTTCGATGCCGGGGGCCGTCAGTTTTTGTATCAGTGCGCCCGGAATACTGTACGCCTGCATCGTGAAGGCCACTTTTTTACCGCTCTGGTACACCGTCAGGCGATCAAAGTTAGTCGCCATAAAATTAATGTACTCTTCAGTTAGCAGAGCGACGCCGGGGAAGCCCCCCATGGTATTTGGGCCGTCTGGCAGCAGGTGCCCATGCCATGAACCCAGATCGAAGAAAGGATTAAAGCGCTGATGGCTGTCGTTATTGGTATCACGCATATATTCAGGTGCGCCGTGGCGATCGATAACATCTTTAAAATCGGTGGCGGTTGCTGCATGCGCTGACATGCTAAATAGTAACGCGCAGGTTAGCGGGGTTAACGAATATATTTTTTTCATAATGATGAAGCTCCTTTTCACATTTAGCGAAATAAACAGAGAAATTAATGACCCCAGTAGTAATACTGCATCAGGAATATTTTGTTATCTGAATCGTCAGTACTGTTACCCAGGTTGAATCGGCTATCAAAAGCCGTGGCGAATTTACCGCCGCCATATTCGTACCAGATGCCGAATTGCGCATAGGATGTGGTTGTGTCGGGATCGTTATCCAGGTTGTGTTGCGCGTAGCTGTAGGCTGTAGAGAGATAAAAGCCTTTAAACGCCTCATACATGGCGCTGACCATTGTGCCGGTTTCCGTTCCCGGATTACCCAGCCCTTCGCCACGTCCGGTATGGTGCCAGACACGTGCGCCGAAGTTCGGCGTCAGAATAGCGGTGACAAAAAGCTGGCCGGTGCCATCGGTAATTTCTGTCCCGCCCATCCAGGTGACATCTTTCATAAAGTCATACTGGATATAGCCGTTTGCCATTGCAGGGTAGATATATTTATCGGAGTAGCGATCGTATTTACCAAAATGCAGCCACGCTTTATCTTCATCGGTATGACCCGCCGGTGTCGCGATGATGCTATAACGGAAATCACCGCTAAGGTTTTGTACTTTGACTGCTGTGGCAATATCGCGGGTATTGGGAAGTTCATAACCAAACTCTGGTGTGAAATCTGCCCAATATTGCAGATCGTCCAGGGAAGAGTCGTTATGCAGGCTCAGGATAATTTCGGTTTTATCATCGGTACGATAACCCCCCAAAAAGCGGTTTATCCCTCCTTCAAAACCACCCCAGCCATGATCGGGCACCCAGGCATTACCATCGTGGTCTGCCTGTACTGTCCACCCTTCACCGTATATAAGCCCGAACCAGTGGCCATATTGACCTTCCACGCCACCTTCAATATAAGTGCCGTCTTCGTATTTTCCTTTATAATCCCCCTCCAGCGCCGTATAACCTCCCACCCCCATCTCGCCATAAAAACGATATGAAGGTTCGGTATTCGTGATTTCTGGCGTTTTGGTGTCGTCATGTTCGGCCGAAATGCTTTCTGCTGCGACAACCAGAGGCAAGTAACAACAAAAGGAAAGGGCGATCAGTACCCTGGAGGCATTAAGATTAAATGTCATTTTTCTATTCCATCAGAAGAGATTATTATATTTTTATATTGCTCATGCCGTTATATCATTCATAAGCCCGCCGCGCTGTCGTGTTATTGACGGCGAGGCGGGCTTTAAACAATAAATCTATAACGGGAAATAAAGTTAAACTTTATTAAAGAGTGAGTTGTCGTGAGGGTTTTTGATCCTCCAGCGGTTATACATAATACTGCAATAATAGCACACGGCAATAATACTAACCGGTCCAAGAATGACCTGAATTAATGCGCCAATAAAGTTTGCACTCCAGTCTTCTGGTCCTGGAATTAATGCCGCAACCGTAGAGGCAGTAAAAATAATAACTATTGGTGCAACGGATAACAGTGCCCAAAAACGCCCTTTTCCCAGGAAGTGGAAATCCCGGACGTAGTCATGGTGGTTGGGCTTCATACGTAGCTTGATATAGCCTGCAACCATAAACAGCACAGGAATTGTTGCCGCCCCGCCATCAAGATTTTTAACGGCTACGAGGATGGTGTTCATTTCAGAGTTAAACTGACCCAGCATAAACAGGATAATGATAATTGTGACCACGACACCCTGCATCTTCAGGGCATTGACTGGCGTACCCTCACTGTTTACCTCAGAGAGTTTATGGCCAAAGATACCTTTGGGCGCATCAACAAACAGCATTTTAACCGGTGCGGCGGTCCATAACATCAGCGAGCCGCACAGGGTGGTGATCATCAGGAACAAGGCAATGACGTTGGTCCACCAGTCGGGGAAGCCTAACTGTTGGAAGGCCACGTAAATAGCGGATAACAAGCCAAGATTGGCGGCCTGATCTGCAGGTAAAATAAAATTCATCAGGATAGACGAAATAACAATAATACCTGAGAAGATAAATACGTTAAGAATTAACCCAGTTCTGAAATTACGATCGCCACCCCGAATGTTACGTTTGTATGCCGCTAATGCTTCCAGCCCACCTAACGATTGCAAGGCCCATGACATTGAGGCTATTTTTGACCAGGATAAATCAATGTGCTGTAAATACTCTGGCGCAATCGGCGTTCCGTTAAATGTGACCGTACCGGACGATAGCTTCCAGGTTGCCGCAATGATGAACAACATCGTCAGTGCAAATCCGGCGTATCCAGAGAACGACAGCGCACGCGATAGCCATTTTGGCCCCTTCATCGATACCCATGTTGCCAGCCAGAACAGCGCGATTGAAGTGATGCTGATCACCGGCTTAAACCAGGTTTGATTGGTTAATGTGGTAACAAAGGCAACATCGCTGGTACAGGTGTAGATAAAATAGGTAATGATGTTAGGTAACAGGTCAACGAAATAAAAAATGTTAACGTAGAAATAGAAAAAACCGGCAATAAACCCCAGTTTCCGACCTAAAATCAGGTTCAACCATGTCTGATATCCACTCTCAGATTCACGTAGCTTTTTAATCGATGAAAGCTCAATGATCATGAAGGTGTAAGGAATTGCATAAAATAATGAAGCGAAAGCATATAATAACCAGGAGTTATACCCCCAGTCAGTGTATTGGCTTACAACGCCTTTAAGAACAAATCCCCCTCCGGCAATGGAGAAAAACAGGAATGTTATTAATGACATCTGATATCTTGCATCGGATTTTTCAGACATACCATTTCCCTTTACTTGTGTATCAATATAGTTCTATTTAGAAGCGCATTTCGAATGCCCGGTAGCGGACATTCGAAAAGGGGAGAAATAAAAATCACCTTACGTATTGCGACGTACCGGGCGTAAATAAAATGCATAATGGTAAGGTTGGGCCGGTAGTTGATAATCCTTGGGTGGCAAAGAACCCCATGAATTTTGACCACCTGTGCCCATCTGCGCTAAATCGATGTTCCATGTGGTGATATCTCCTGGCTGAACATCAACGCCATGTTTGCGTGATAATGGTGTTAACCCGGATGCGCTACTGCCGTTATTGTCCGCGACAAAATCGAGCTCACTGGCGGCGAAAGGCCAGGCACTGGTATTTAATAATTGCGAGTCGGCAATGGCCTCCAGACCAAGCCCGTCGTGATTGACAATACGCACCCAGCGAACATCCGTTTTATTGCCGCTTTCCTGTGGTCGCGGGTAAGCATGAAATTGCGCCCAGGTCGTTCCGCCGTAGATACCCGCTTTGGCGCCCTTTCTGTCCGCATAGGTTTCCACCGGACCACGGCCAAACCACTGGATATAGTTAAATTCGCTGGGCAATGTCAGCTGA
This sequence comes from Citrobacter sp. HN-141, assembly GCF_033341895.1. Taxonomy (NCBI): domain Bacteria; kingdom Pseudomonadati; phylum Pseudomonadota; class Gammaproteobacteria; order Enterobacterales; family Enterobacteriaceae; genus Citrobacter; species Citrobacter sp. HN-141. The sequence goes on from NZ_JAWPBF010000023.1 coordinate 41,778, forward strand.
GTACCCATACGCAGTAAAAGAGGAAGCTCACGAGTGCCCGGTATAAAATCAACGCTGACACGCATCTCACCGGTCGAATAGATGGTGTAGGTCAGCACATATTTGCAGTCCACGGTGGGGAGCGAGAATTCACTGGTCACGATCGCTTCGTGGCTGGCGGTCTGCGATACGTTGAGGTCGGATAATACGCGCTGCTTAGCGGCATCTTTCCAGACTGCAGACTTATCGAAAAGTCTGGCGCCCAGATCGTTATCCGTGAGCCCACGCCAGAAATTAGGTTCGATACCGGTAAGGAGAAGATCTTTTCCGCTAACGGTAAAGCGATCCATACGGCCACTGAGGCGATCAAACGCAAGAGAGAAATAAGATCCTGTGATCTCAATAGCAGAAGACGTTTCTTGTACCGAGAGAGCAAGAGAATAGGCTTCAGGGGAGATATGAAACGTAGCGGGAGGCGTGATGCTGAACTGCTCCCAGGCAATTTCATAGCCACTGCCAATAAGCGGTGTTTCGTTTTTAGTGACGGCACTGAGTGTCACCAGGTACTCTTTATTCTCCTGAAGCGCCAGGTTTGCTACGGGAACATTAACTGAATGGCGCAGGCCAGGGGCAAGGGAAAGGGAACCCAGACTGCCGTTGGCGATTTGCTGCCCGTCTTCAGAGAGGCTGTACTGAATATCGAGGTGGCGCAGGTCGATAAAATCGTATCGGTTTTCTATTTCAAACAGGCCTGATGCCGGATTTATTGCATGGAAATAGACAGGCTGATAGACCTTTTTCACTTCCGCCATATGAGGATGCGGAACCCGGTCAGCGGCGACCAGACCATCGTTCAAAAAATTGCCGTCACTGGGTTTATCCGGGTGATAATCTTTACCGTATCCCCAATATTTTTGGCCACGCTCGTTGGTTAATGCCAGCGCGTGATCCATCCACTCCCAAATAAAGCCCCCCTGCAGATTGTCGTGGCTGTCGATTATGTTCCAGTAATCGCGCAGAATACCGACGGAATTACCCATGGCATGGGCATACTCAATCATAATCATCGGGCGATCGTTACCTTGCCGGGCAAACTGTTCCAGGCGTTCAAGGGTCGGGTACATCGGGCACACAATGTCGCTATAGTGTGCTTCACCGGCAGGTTCGTACTGGACTGGGCGGCTATCGTCCTTCTCTTTTATCCATTGATATAGCGTTTCAAAGACACGTCCGGTTCCGGCCTCATTGCCCATCGACCAAACGATAACGCAGGCATGGTTTTTGTCGCGTTCAACCATAGCCTGTACGCGATCTAAGTGTGCGGGTATCCAGGATTCGGTATCGCCAATTTGCGTTTCTGGCTTTAGCGCCAACGGGTGCGATTCGATATTCGCTTCATCAACAATATAGATGCCATATTCATCACATAGCTGATACCAGCGTGAATGGCAGGGGAAATGGCTGGTGCGTACCGCATTGATATTGTGCTCTTTCATAAGCCGAATATCGGTCAGCATGTTTTCTTCCGTAGGCACATGCCCTAGCGTCGGGTGCAGCTCGTGGCGGTTTACCCCTTTTATTTTGATCGCTTTACCGTTTACCGTAAGCTGGCTGTTGATGATTTGTACTTTGCGAAAACCTATTTTATGGCTGGTCGCTTCGATGGTTTCACCGTGCTGATCGGTGAGTGTCAGTAATAATGTATAGAGGTTAGGTGTTTCTGCGCTCCACAAACGAGGGTTCTGCAGGCGATCGCTAAAGCTAAACTGTTGTGTTGTTCCGCTACGCGTAAATGGTTGATTGTACTCTATTAATACAGACAGATTATTTGCGTCGTCCAGCAGTTTGATATTCAGTGACAGATTATCTGGATGGCTATCGTAGTGAGTTAGGCTCACGCTAACGCTTAATATTCCCTGGGTAAAATCATCGTTCAATTCTGGCTTGCAATACACATCATAAATACGTGTTTTCGCTGTCGAATAGATAAAAACTTCCCGTTCAAGGCCAGACATATCCAGCATGTCTTGTTTTTCTACATAACTGGCGTTAGACCAACGATAAATTTGCAGCGAAATCGTGTTTTCACCTTCCCGAATATAGGGAGTGATATTAAATTCAGCTGGGTTCTTCGCATTCTGGGTATAGCCTACGCGCTGGCCGTTAATCCAGATAAACGATGCGGTTCTGGCTCCGGCCAGTTGCAGGAAAATTTCACGTCCAGACCAGCGTTGGTCGAGGTAAAATGTACGGCGGTAAGACCCCACCGGGTTATAGTCGCGCGGTATCTCTGGCCAGTTGGTGGTGAATGGAAAACGCTCGTCAATATAAATCGCTTTATCAAACCCTTGTGCTTCCCAATTGCCTGGAACCTGAATGGTATCCCAGGTCGAAACATCATAATCTTCTTCATAAAACGTTTTAGGTCTGGACCGTGGGTTGCTCGCGCAGTTAAATTTCCAGATCCCATTCAGAGACAGAAAATTACTGGCCTCGGCGGGAATATTCTTGATTGCCAGATACTGGCTGGTAAAGGGGAACAGGTATGGTCGTGGCAGCTCTTTGTTAATTCCATTGATACGATGGTCTTCCAATACAGCAGGAACATGATCGTGTTCTGTATATAAAGAAATAATCTGTTGCTTGTCAGAGACAACGACGCTCATAATACATCTCCAGATATTATTTATGGCATTTGTAATTTAAAACTATCAATGATATGAATTAGTTATGTGATTTATTTATGTAATTCAGATGAAATATAAATAAATGCGTTTGCCATGCACTGGCGTAATAATCTGTTTATACCAGCCTGGTGTTCTCTTCCGTGATGATTTTAATAACCAATTTTTTCACGATAGCGTGGGTAATGAATCGATATGCCTCGTCAGTATCACAGATGAATACTTGTCCAGCGTTGACCTGTACGGTTTGCCCCAAACCTTTCAGGTATTCACGGTCGGTGTCTGTCCGGTAGCAGTCAATTTCCTGTAGCTGGGTTTTCGGCGCGTATTCGATTTTTTGTGTGCCCTGTAAAAAGTAATGCACTTCAATGCAACGGCGATGGCCGATAAACAGGGCATCCGTTGTGCTGTCGATTCTGACGTCGTAGTTCAGTGTCTCTCCCTGCGAGTAAACCACACCGGGAGAGAGGCTATCGAGCTTTCCTATCACCTCTGCGCAACGCTGCCAGTGATTTTTCGTATGCGTATGTTGTTGCAACTGTTCTACATTATCGATAATCCTCATTTTCTTTCCTTACGCATGAATCGACCGTTAACAGCCTGTGCTCAACGACATCATAGGTAATTATTTTAGTAAACTTTTTACTAAATAAAATAGAGGAATTCGATTTACTTTAACTCGATCACGAAATAGAGAAAATTGACGGGCTGTGAGGAAGGGAGGATTTGCCCGACGACACTATCGGGCAAAGCGAACGCTAGCGGGTTGTACCGCGCAGTTTCAGCTGGCTGGGGACATAGACCTGAAGCGGCAACACGCGGCCATCGCGCGCTTTTTCAATCAGCAGGTTAACACCCTGAATGCCCATCATCTCAGAGTGGATACGCACGGTGGAGAGTGGGGGAAAGGTAAAACGCGCGGTAGGGATATCATTGACGCTGATGAGCGAAATTTGCTCCGGAATCCGGACCCCATTTTCATGAATGGCCCGTAATACGCCGATAGCGATGGAGTCTGAAGCAACAAACAAGGCTGACGGATAATCTTGTTTTTCCAGCATTTTTTTGGCTAGCTCATAGCCAGATGCGCTGGAGAAACCGCCCCGGTAGATATCCATTTCTGAAACGACACCTTTCTGCTGCCCGTATTTCACAAAGGCAACTTCGCGGATATCCGCTTCTCCTGGCACGTCCTGACCACCAATAAAACCGATGCGTGTCGCCCCCTGTTTGATGAAAAAGTCGATGATCTCCTGGCTAATGCGCACCAGATCGGTATCAACGAAATCGTAACCGCCGCCCGGCGGTTGATAATCAATAAAACAGATATTGTCCGTTAGCGCTGTGGCGGTCTGGCGTATTGCATCGCTGGACTTCCCAACCACAAGGACACCCGTCAGCTTTTTGATACTGGGTGGCACATGATGTTCATAGCAGTTGGTGAGCTCAATACCCAGCTTTTCACACTGCGTTTCAATACCGTGGCGGATAGACAGATAGTAGGGATCGTTGATCTCCAGCTTCTGCTGGTAACTGTAAAGTGCGAGGATGTGGTGCTGACTGGCAACATTCACCTGCATTTTGTGGGAAGAACTGCTCCTGTACTCCAGCTTTTCTGCAATCTCCAGAATACGATGCCGGGTTTCCTCTTTCACATTCAGGTTTGGATCGTCATTCAGAACGCGGGAAACCGTTGCCAGAGAAACGCCTGCTTCCGCAGCTATATCTTTAAGTGTTGCCATATTTGCCTTTCATTCCACCATTCGACCGCATGGGCTGTTTATTGTAAATGAAGCCCCATGAGATGCATCTGTTTTTAGTAAATTCTTCGCGCTTTATCTTCCACTAAAAATCGACTATTTTTTAGTAAAAATTTACTAAGGAGAGAGATATGGATACCGTAGCCTTTGCCGATTTTGCCCGGATGGAAATACGTGTTGGAAAAGTAGCGCAAGTGAAGCGCCACGAGAATGCCGATAAGCTCTATATCGTGCAGGTTGATGTCGGCGATAGAACGCTGCAAACGGTAACCAGTCTGGTGCCGTATTATCGCGAAGAGGAGCTAATGGGGAAAACGGTAGTGGTGCTGTGTAACCTGCAAAAGGCCAAAATGCGCGGTGAAACCTCTGAATGCATGTTGCTGTGCGCCGAAACTGATGATGGCAGTGAAAGCGTGCTGTTGACGCCTGAACGCGTCATGCCGGCGGGGGTACGGATTGTTTAAGTTAGGCTAATTGCCGGATGGCGGCTACGCCTTACCCGGCCTACAAAAGGGTGTCTTTTATAGGCCGGGTAAGGTTGTTACACCTGCTCCACGCTCACCCGTAATGCGGCCAGGGCTTTGCGGGTTGATCGCAATACCAGTTCGCATTGCTCAATCGTTAACGTTAACGGCGGTTCGATACGGATCGTCTTCGCGTTATTCAGCGTTCCGGCGACCAGCACTCGCTGACGGAACATTTCACTGGCAAAGCTGTAGCCAATCTCATTATCGACAAACTCAATCGCCATCAGCATGCCTTTACCGCGAACGTCGTGTACCAGATCCGGATATTCACGCGCCAGATGACGGAAACCATCCAGCAACATATCGCCTTTCTGCTCTGCCTGAGCGGGTAAATTTTGCTCCAGCAGGACGTTAATGGTCGCCAGCGCCGCCGCGCATGAGAGCGGGTTGCCACCGAATGTGGTGGTATGCAGGAAAGGATTGTCGAACAGGACGGAGAACACTTCTTCGGTGGCAATGGTCGCGCCAATTGGCATCACGCCACCCCCAAGTGCCTTGGCCAGACACAGAATGTCAGGTTGCACGTTTTCATGTTCGCAGGCGAACATCTTGCCGGTGCGCCCCATGCCGGTTTGCACTTCGTCGAGGATCATCAGCGCGCCAAACTCATCGCAAAGTTTGCGTACCGCGGTTAAATACCCTTGCGGCGGCAGGATCACGCCTCCTTCCCCCTGGATTGGCTCCAGAATCACGGCGGCAACATCGTCGCCGGTCTTTTTGCATTCGCTCAGGACGGTGCGCATGGCATCAATATCGCCAAAAGGAACATGGCGGAAGCCCGGCAGCAGCGGCATAAACGGTTTGCGGAAGGTTGATTTAGCGGTGGCGGATAGCGACCCCAGCGATTTACCGTGGAAGGCTCCGCTGGTGGCAATAAATGTGAATTTACCGCGCGGCGATTGATGCGCTTTCGCCAGTTTTAGCGCCGCTTCGACCGACTCGGTCCCGCTGTTACTGAAGAAACTGTATTTCAGCTTTCCGGGAGCCAGTGCAGCAAGCGTTTTTGCCAGCATGGCCCGTAATGGGTCAAGTAATTCCTGGCTGTGCAGAGGTTGTTTCGCGAGTTGATTCTGTACGGCGGAGACCACTACTGGATTACGGTGCCCCACGTTGAAAATTCCAAAACCTCCCAGGCAATCGACAAACTCCTGTCCCTGGGTGTCGACAAGCGTATTCAGGCTTCCCGCTTGCCACTCTACGGCTCCGTAATCCCCGCCGGCAGTTACAGATTTTCTATACTCTAAGAACCCCGGATTGACATGCTCTTTGAAGTAATCAATCACCTCTCGGTTTAGTGCTTTCATTTCCTCATGATCAAGCGTTCGCTTCTCGATGAGATTCAGTGCGTGTGCGCTGCAGGCCAGAGCCGATGCGCTGGAAGGTAACCTGTTCAAAATATGCTCCCGGAGCTCGCGTATCACATGATACTGAATTAAGTATTGCAGGGATTGCGCCATCCCGATGCGCTTAACGAAAATCGGGATAAACACCAGGGAAGATCTTGCTTGTGCAACATTTAATCTCAAACATTAACATTTGCTGGCATTTTGCCCAGGTTTACGTGCGTAAAACCGACGGGAAAAACGCGTTATTGCTCTAAAAGTGGGCGAAAATTGCACTATTGCGGTGCGCAGAGTGAAGGTGTGTTGAATAGTTACGTAATGAAAGTATTTTAAATCAATGAATTAGAAAACATACAAATTTTGAGGTTTAATCGCAAATTGCGATCTAAATCAAATTTAACAACTAAAGTTAAAAAGATTAGCGCCGAAATAACATAAGCCGAAAGAGTTAACAACCAGATAACCTGCACAGGACGCAACCATGTCTTCTCATCCCTACGTTAGTCAGCAAAATACACCGCTGGATGATGATATCACCCTCATGTCGACCACCGATTTACAAAGCTATATCACCCATGCGAACGATACCTTTGTCCAGGTCAGCGGCTATCAGCTGAATGAATTGCTTGCTCAGCCGCACAACCTGGTTCGTCACCCGGACATGCCGAAAGCGGCGTTTGCGGATATGTGGTACACCCTGAAACAGGGGGAACCGTGGAGCGGTATTGTGAAAAACCGGCGGAAGAATGGCGATCACTACTGGGTGAGGGCCAATGCGGTGCCGATGGTGCGGGAAGGGCGCGTAACCGGGTATATGTCGATCCGTACCCGGGCGACGGAAGCGGAAATTGCGGCGGTCGAACCTTTATATAAAGCACTCAATGAAGGCCGCTGTCATCGGCGCGTCCATAAGGGGCTGGTGGTACGTAAAGGCTGGTTGGGTAAACTCCCGTCGCTTCCGGTTCGCTGGCGGGTGCGCAGTGTCATGGCTTTCATGTTTGTCATCCTGGCAACTGCGCTACAGCAGATGGGGGCTGAATGGCCGCAACTGTTGGTGAGCGCACTGGTGATGATGCTGGCGACGGTTATTTTCGAATGGCAGATTGTGCGTCCAATCGAGAATGTTGCTCAGCAGGCACTGAAAGTAGCGACTGGCGAGCGCAACAGCGTGACCCATCTTAACCGTAGCGATGAACTGGGTCTGATGCTACGGGCGGTGGGGCAGTTAGGGTTAATGTGCCGCTGGCTTATTCATGACGTGTCGAGCCAGGTCAGCTGTGTGCGTAACGACAGTGAAACGCTGGCGAAAGGCAGTGATGATTTAAACAAGCATACGCAGCAGACGGTAGAGAATGTGCAGGAAACGGTCACCACCATGAATCAGATGGCGGCATCGGTGAAGCAAAACTCTGCGACGGCAGCGGCGGCTGACAAGCTGTCTATTGCCGCCAGCAGCGCGGCGACACAGGGCGGTGAGGCGATGGATACGGTCATTAAAACAATGGACGATATTGCCAACAGCACCCAACGGATCGGCACTATCACGACCCTAATTAACGATATCGCCTTCCAGACAAATATTCTGGCGCTGAATGCGGCGGTTGAAGCGGCCAGGGCTGGCGAACAAGGAAAAGGATTTGCGGTAGTGGCCGGAGAGGTGCGCCATCTTGCCAGTCGTAGTGCAAGCGCAGCAAATGACATCCGTAAACTGATTGATGCCAGCGCCGACAAGGTGCAGTCCGGCTCCGATCAGGTTCATGCCGCAGGGCGGACAATGGATGATATTGTGGCGCAGGTCCAGAACGTGACGCAGTTGATTGCTCAAATCAGCCATTCAACGCTGGAGCAGTCAGATGGACTTTCCAGCCTGACCCGTGCCGTAAATGAGTTGAGCAATATTACGCAGAAAAATGCCGAACTGGTTGAAGAGAGCGCGCAGATTTCAGCAATGGTAAAACATCGTGCCGGTCGACTGGAAGATGCGGTAACCGTGCTGCATTAATTCTCACCCCTCCCCATTTTCCCGCCAAACGCTTATCGTCCCCGGTAGGCGTTTTTTGTAATAAACTTGTTAACTATATATTAAATGATACCACTTTGGTATTACGGTTCTATTTTCATTATTCCGTTATGACGGCGAGCGCCCTGTTTTTAAATATTGTTAAATATCGCTTATATAACGATCGGTCTTGCTTGATTCATCGTCAAGGTGATGCTGCCAACTTACTGATTTAGTGTATGATGGTGTTTTTGAGGTGCTCCAGTGGCTTCTGTTTCTATCAGC
>NZ_JAWPBF010000024.1:0-48395 GCF_033341895.1 Citrobacter sp. HN-141
ATCGGTGGAGCTGCATGACAAAGTCATCGGGCATTATCTGAACATAAAACACTATCAATAAGTTGGAGTCATTACCCGGTTGCCAGTGATGAACCGATTGTTATTACAGGATTACGTAGCCTGCTTGTTGGGTATGCGGATATTGCATTTGTAACACATTCGCGGAATGAATTGATTCGCACGTTATCAGACAAGCGCAATGATAAAAATTTAGTTCTGATTGTTGATGTATCTTTTGACTGTGAAAACAGTAATGATGCCAGTCACTATATCTCGAGAATTCAAAAGATAGCACCGGAACTCAAGCTGATTGCGCTGGTAAGTGAACACTACACGTTGACTCCCACGCTCCGGCGTCTTCGGGCGTCAGGGGTGCACGCGTTAATAAGCAAGAAAGATGATTTGGAACGTTGCCTGCCAAAAGCGTTATCCGATTTGGCGGCAAAGCGTTTTTATATTTCTCCGCGGATCCAACAGACGGATATAACTACTGATTATGCTCAACAGCAGTCCCAGTTAACCTCGCGAGAACTCGAAATTATTCGCCTGTATGCACGAGGCATGCGGGTAAAAGAGATTGCAAACCTTCTCAAGCGTTCAGTCTGTACCGTCGCGGTACATAAGCACAACGCGATGCAGAAACTTGCAATTACCAGCAACATACAATTGCTTCATTATGTGCAATCCCAGGATACGCTTGCCGGGATGCCAGGTAACTAAAACGTTGCACACCTTTCAGGGAAAGATACGATGTCTACCAGTGTCACAACAGCAGGACAACTTTCATTTTCAACGCTACGTACAACCACGAATGCGGTTTCTTCATCGCCTGAGGCGCTACCAGCGTCGACAACTGCCGACGCAGAAGAAACGGGCACACGCCGCCAGCAGGTGATTGATATATTGGCAGAAAAGCTTTCTGTTTATTCTGAACAATATCAGCAACTCCTCAATAAAGGGCTCCTTATCGATACCACCCCTGCGCAGAATATGTTGAAGTCCTCTCTTTCTCAGCTCACGAATATCGGTGCTACAAGCCAGGATAATTCGGGAGAAACGGCAGAAGACTCCGCTGACGTTAAGCTGAGTTGGGATATCACTTTTGACAAAAACATGGATAAGGATGGTGACGGTAAGATTGACGGTGATATCGACTACAGCACTTTTACCTGGTCAAATGACAACGATCACGGTGATGGGAGCAATTTTCCCGAGAGTGACTGGGAAATTTATGCAAATATCAGTACTGAACTTCGTGGACTGCAAACGGGTTATATGGATGTATATACCGATCTTGCTAACCAAAGCGTTGAATTTCTCAATGATGTTAACAGCTTTAAATCACTGATGGTGACATTTATCTCCAGCGATGAAGATAAAATGAAAATTGATATTGCTGGTGTGAATGATGCGCTTGACGCCATAATTTATGGATGGGGGATATATGATGCCGATGGTAATCTCAACCTGGCCCCCATTAACCCTGAAACGAGTGCTGGCCCTTTTCCTGAACGCGGTCCTGTCGCTATTCGTGGGTTAGATGCGCAGGGGGTCTATTATTGGGCGGATCAGCTGGAGCTATCCGATCAGCTTACTATCACAACCCATATAGAAGCGGGCACTGATGGGAAAATGAGTGTGAATACGGGTGATCCTGCGGATGATATTGACAATGTAACGGTGGTTGATTCGGTTGCTAACCCTAACCCTGATGAACCGCCAAAAGCGGACTGCCGGCTTTATTTGGTGGCGGAGGCTGATGGTACTTATACTTTATATGTCTATCCGGATCTTCAGCCCATCAAGGATGCTAAGGACGCAACGCTTGCTCTACTGGGGGAAGTAGGAAGTGCAGGAACAACACCTGCGGGTGAGACACCGACAAATGCGGAGGTACCCAGTTACGATTCTCATTATTACGGAAACCAGCCTTACATGCGTTCATATGATGCTAAGGGTGCACAAGATATAAACAATCCAAGCCATCTTACTAACGACTATTTTGTCATTCCCACAACAAAAGATTTAAAAGTTGTGCCTGATTCTGAACTTAAAGATAAAGGTTATACGTTTCCGGAGGGTTATACGTTGGTAACATCGACAGATACTAAAGATTATCATGAATATGATTGCTTTTTGGTACCAACAAATAAGCTAACGTACCGTGACGGGGCTTACCATGTCACGGAAGATATTGTTCTTGAAACTGAAACATATAATATGGGTGGTAACGGTCCAACTAATGGTGGTGAAGCAGCCAATATTTATGTTAGTGATGTTGCTGATTGGGATTTTAATGCCCACGGAGTTCAGGCATCTCCACCGTATGAATATCGAGAGAATGTTGGAAGTGCCTATCAAGAAGAGAGCATTGAACCGCCTTATTTAAATAAAGGTGACAGAGACCTTAGATATACTGGAAATGATGGTAAGGAGAAGTCATATACTGTTCTGGCAGCTACCGAGGACATGGTTATTGTACCCATTAGCGAATTGAGTGCGAAAGAGTTTTATATACCAGATGGTTATACATTGATAACATCAACGGACACTGAAGATTATCATGAATATGATTGTTTTTTAATTCCAACTGATATGTTAAATCCGCCCAAAACTAATAGTGAAGCTGGTGATAGTAATGCTAGTGTGCATCTTACAGAAAGTGTTGTTGTTATGGACAAGGCATATGACATGAATGGGAAGGGAGGGGATCAAGCGAATATTTATGTTTCTCCTGCTTCGACCTGGGATTTTGAGGCACACGGTGCAGATGAAATAGCTTCTATCAGTAGCAGTATGTTCAACGAGTGGGAAAACTCAATGAACACGATGTCCAGTACGGTAGAGAGTCAGTCGCAAGTTATGTCAGAAAAATTAAGCCAGGCGAATACCATCTACAATAACCTGACCAAAGTCTTGTCGTCGACGATAGAAGCTCTATTGGAAACTGAAAAAGAGTTCTTTAAATAGGAAGTGATCATGAGTGATATGACCATCAGCACAACGCCTGTTTCCGCAGATTATGCTGCTTCAGCAGAAGACCTTGACCCAACAGCGAATTTGACGGATGAGCAGCGTAAATTGATGCAGCTAGCCACGTCAGGATTTAGTCTGGAGTTTTTTTCAGATTGTATTATGGGCGATACCGACGATCCGTCCAATCCTATGTACCAACCGGAGTGGTGACATCGGCACTGTTACGCGAATAATAAATGATGCCAGGCCCGGCGAAGTGTTGCCGGGCCTGGCGTTTATGCGCGTGGCTGCGTGATACGCAGGCCGCTCACTATGGCGGCAACCGTTGCCAGTACACCCGCGGTTATCAGTGACATATGTGTTCCGCTGTCACCAAACTGATTGAGCATTAACGCCACCAGTGCCGCGCCGGTACTCTGCCCTAACAAGCGCGCCGTCCCTAGCATACCACTCGCCCCGCCGCTGCGCTCACGCGGCGCAGAGGTGATGATGGTGTGGTTATTCGGTGACTGGAACAAGCCAAAACCCGCACCGCATAAAATCATCGGCCAGATGATATTAAAATCAGAAGGAGTCGCAGGCAGTATCACCAGCGAAAATAACCCGCTTGCCATGACGGCCATACCCAGCGCACCTAAAAGACCCGCATGAACGCGTTCAATCAGATAACCAGCCAGCGGTGCCATCACCATGGTGGCCAGTGGCCATGGGGTCAGTAGTAGTCCTGTTTCGACTTCGCTACGACCCAGTATGGTTTGCAAAAAGAAGGGCAGGGAAACCATCGCCAGCATTTGCGCACTGAATGAACAGATTGACGTACAAATTGAGAGTGAAAACAGCGGAATGCGCAGCAGATCAACCGGTAGTAATGGTACTGGCAGTGCGAGCTGGCGACGGATAAAGAAGAAACCTACCACGATGAGACCTACGAGCTCAGCACCAATTAACTTAAGCGATTGCCCTTGCGCGAACCCACTGAGTGCAGTAATTAACAAGCCAAACGTTAGCGCATTCATCACCGCACTGGGCAGGTCAAAGCGCGGTTTATTGCTACGCGGTGTATTAGGTGGCAGGAAGCGCATGGCCAGCAGCAGCGCGATAATCCCCAGCGGGACGTTAATCAGAAACAACCATTTCCACGAGGCAATCGAGAGGATCGCTGCTGCAATAGTCGGGCCTGCTGCTGAGGAAACCGCTACGATAAAGGAGTTGATCCCCATGCCTCGTCCAAGCTGACGTTGCGGATAAATCAGGCGAATGAGTGCGGTATTCACGCTCATCAAGGCCGCGCCGCCAAACCCCTGGGCCACGCGCGCCAGTGTGAGCATGTGCAGCGAATCGGAAAGGGCACAGAAAAGTGATGCGAGCAGAAATACCACCAGTCCGCACTTGTATATGCGACGGTAGCCAAACATATCACCCAAAAATGAGAGTGACAGGAGTGATACGACAATCGCGATTTGGTAGGCGTTAACGACCCAGATTGAGCTGGCCGCGGAGGCCTGAAGATCGGTGGCAATCGTCGGCAGGGCAACGTTAGCAATTGCGCCATCCAGTACTGCCATAGAGATGCCAATAACAATGGTTAAAATTGCACCATATCGCTGGGGCAATGGCAGGCCATCGGCCTGAATTTTTTCCATAGGAAGTCAATTTTGTCGGAAATTATGATGAGAATAATAATTTTAGCATTGATATTCAGGCGTTAGGTCGCAGATTTGTAACTAAGTGAGCAAAGACAGATTGCGACGGCTGGTTCGTGAAATTGTAATAAAACGGGTTCTGATTTTTATAAAACACTCGCAATGAGGTGGTAAATAGCTATCGCGCTCAGGATAAATAACCCGATTATCTCTCTTCCGTGCTGAAGGTTTTTGGCATCCTGCAGGCGCAGGGTGATGAGTGCGAAATTGGTATTCTCCCATGTGAAAAAGAATAAACGCTCCGAAGACGAAGATGTCACCAAAGAGGGATAGTTTTGTGCTCCGATGGGTGCGATATGTCCACCGAAGTGGTTGTAGCTGCAGGCTCAGGTTACCAGTATGAGGCCCTTGTGACATTCCTGATGGGTGTATGCCGTAGATGTATAAAAAGAAAACCTCCTTGACCTCAGTTTCAACGCTGGAGTATTAGAGGTTTTTTCACATCTGCTCTCTGGTTAAATTTCTCTCTTAACCAGACAATACGATGATCGATGGATCGAGTGCTGGCGATGTTCTGCACCAACTTTGGAAGAATGAACGTGAGTCAGCCAGCGTTCGATTTCACCTTTGTGTCAAATACACCATTAATGAAGACGGTCAGTCCTTCCTGTATCGCGTAGCCGTATTTCCCGAACAACGGAAACATCCTCTTCATTGGGGATTGTCTGCACCTCGAGGGGACTTTCCTTCATTACTTCACTGCGGTGACAGCTGCACAGTTTTTGCTTACCCAAAACTGAGCGGCCATAGCTTGCCAGGACTCAGGTGCAAGAGGTAGGCCTTGTGCATTGATAGCTTTAAACATGTCATCTTCTGTATCTGACACTGACTGCTGGAAGAACAGCGCATAGTCAGTGGCCAGATCGCCAGGAGATGGGTTATAACCGCCAGGGCGCATTCTCGCTGTTATGTCTACATACTTTTTGAGTGACAACTCCATCACCTGAGCAGTGTTGTCAGCGATCATTGTGTTGGCAATATACCCACATTGCGCGATGTTCTGCACCTGCTGGTATTCACCATACTGCACACCCACTGCATGAGCAGCACCAGAGAACGAAGCCATCAATGCCATGACAGCCAAAATTTTAGTTTTCATCGTTTGGAACAACCTCAGAGTCCAGAACGTTGAAAGAGCTGTGTCCAGATAAGCCAACGTTCAAATAATAGTCGTGGAAGTGTGCGTTATGAACGCAGATACGATCTTGGTTAGCGTCAATAAACTGTTCTTTTAAAGTGTCAGCTTTGACAGAAATGACAGCGCTGATTAATGATCAGCCCGAAACTGGCCGCGGAGGCCTGAAGATCGGTGGCAATCGTCGGCAGGGCAACGTTAGCAATTGCGCCGTCCAGTACTGCTATAGAGATGCCAATAACAATGGTTAAAATTGCACCCTATCGCTGGGGCAATGGCAGGCCATCGGCCTGAATTTTTTCCATAGGAAGTCAATTTTGTCGGAAATTATGATGAGAATAATAATTTTAGCATTGATATTCAGGCGTTAGGTCGCAGATTTGTAACTAAGTGAGCAAAGACAGATTGCGACGGCTGGTACGTGAAATTATAATAAAAACCGGTTCTGATTTTTATAAAACACTCGCAATGAGGTGGTAAATGGCTATCGCAGATCTGGATAAACAACCCGATTCTGTATCTTCCGTGCTGAAGGTTTTTGGCATCCTGCAGGCGCTGGGTGAAGAGCGCGAAATTGGTATTACCGAATTGTCACAACGCGTCATGATGTCGAAAAGCACCGTTTATCGCTTTTTGCAGACCATGAAAACGCTGGGTTATGTGGCACAAGAAGGCGAGTCTGAGAAATATTCCCTGACCCTGAAACTATTTGAGCTGGGCGCGCGTGCGTTACAGAACGTTGATCTGATCCGTAGCGCGGACATCCAGATGCGCGAACTTTCGCGTCTGACCAAGGAAACTGTACACCTCGGTGCGTTGGATGAAGACAGCATTGTCTACATCCATAAAATCGACTCGATGTACAATTTGCGCATGTATTCCCGCGTCGGTCGTCGTAATCCGCTGTACAGCACCGCCATTGGTAAAGTGCTGCTGGCATGGCGCGACCGCGAAGAAGTGAAGGAAATTCTTGACGGCATCGAGTACAAACGTAGTACAGATCGTACCATCACGAACACCGATGAGTTGCTGGTATTACTGGATAAAGTTCGTGAGCAGGGCTATGGCGAAGACAACGAAGAGCAGGAAGAAGGACTGCGCTGTATCGGGGTACCGGTGTTTGATCGTTTCGGCGTGGTCATTGCGGGTCTGAGCATCTCATTCCCGACGCTGCGTTTTTCTGAAGAACGTTTGCACGAATATGTCGAAATGCTGCATACCGCAGCGCGTAAGATTTCAGAGCAAATGGGTTATAACGATTACCCGTTCTGATTTTAACGTGTTGCGATACGCGAAAACCCGATACAGCGTATCGGGTTTTTTTATGACCTGTCGTCGTAGCCGGGGCAAATAACGTACTGACTTTTTGCTGTTATATTAACCGTTATCGATAACGACGGTGCTTTTCCTCAACAGGGGACAATCTGACAGGCCAATGATGCCGCTGTTGGTATGGACGTATTGCGCGGTGCTGGTCCCGCGGGCGGTCAGATATTGACATTGCAGGCCCAGACCTGCTGCAGTCTCCTTACTGCCTATCAAAACGCCGTAGCCACTCAGTAATAAACCGATCCAAACCAGAGCGAGCAACACAATAGCGCGGATAATCAGACGCATTACAACCTCTTATCTTTTCTCGTTATTATTAGATTAGCCTGTACATGGGATGAAACAAGTGAATCATTCCTAAAAACATTTAATGCCGTTACAGTTAACTTAGGGTTTAGGTAACTCATGATAATTTATCAACATAAGCTGTAGATTCGGAGAGTGGAGTTGGAGTGAAAAAAATTCGATGGGTGGTCCTGATAGTTGTCGTGCTGGTATGCATGCTGATGTGGGCGCAGGTGTTCAACATCATGTGCGATCAGGACGTACAATTTTTCAGCGGAATTTGCGCCATCAATAAATTTATTCCCTGGTAAGCGCATTTCAGTAACAGTTGATTACCTTCTCGTGCGGCAATGGTAAACTACGCTGTCTACATTGAGGTGGTGAAATGAACGAAGTTTTGAATTCTGGCGCGTTGAGTTTTGCGTCTTTAGTGGTATCGGTGGTGGTTCTGGTTGTCGGGCTTGTATTGTGGTTTTTCATCAATCGGGCAAGTTCGCGAACTAACGAGCAGATTGAACTGCTTGAGGCGTTGTTGGATCAGCAAAAACGACAGAACGCATTGCTCCGTCGTCTTTGTGAAGCTAACGAACCGGAAAAAGCAGAAGAGCCTGCTGCGGTGCCAACTCAGGATGAAGATGATGACATCATTCGCCTGGTAGCCGAACGGTAGTAAACAGAAAGACAGGGTGAGAGTCTGTAGATGCTATTCTCAGATGCTTCATCCTGTCGTCAACGATATCAGATTATTTTCTTCTGCAACAATCCGGCAATTACTGCGCTGGCACACGTGGAACCTGCGCTTTTCCAGATGCTCTGACCAATTAATATCTTATCTCTGGTTCGACATAAATATAATTATCCATAGATTAATAATATGATTGTGTCATTTTTGTGATACCGATCGTTTTATTATCAGCGAAACGTTTCTCTTACTTTTTTTTGTGCATTGTCATCATTCTTTCATTATTTTGGTGCAAAACCAGAATGCCGATCTCATTTTTATGCTTGTGATATTTTATGCATTACTAAGCATAAAAAATGATATCCGGCAGAGGCTGTGACAGATAACCTGGAACAGTTCAACTTGATGAGCTATGGTAGAAAAGTCCCTGCTACGGTGCAGGCCAGCCGGGGCAAGGGGAGAGAGGCGAGGATATATCTCTACTTGGTCTGGCGCATAACTGTGCAGTTGTTGTTTGATGAACTGCGGGATTTGTGCGACCGATCGAGACACGTTTAAAAATGGCTTGCCATTATTAACGTTGTATGTGATAACACGGTTTGGGTTAAACGAGGTACAGTTCTGTTTATGTGTGGCATTTTCAGTAAAGAAGTCCTGAGTAAACACGTTGACGTTGAATACCGCTTCTCTGCCGAACCTTATATTAGTGCCTCAAGCAGTAATGTCTCAGTTTTATCTATGTTATGCCTGCGGGCGAAGAAAATACTCTAAGGAATTTTGCAAATGGCAAAGATTAAAGGTCAAGTTAAGTGGTTCAACGAGTCTAAAGGTTTTGGTTTCATTACTCCGGCTGATGGCAGCAAAGACGTGTTCGTACACTTCTCCGCTATCCAGGGTAACGGCTTCAAAACTCTGGCTGAAGGCCAGAACGTTGAGTTCGAAATTCAGGACGGCCAGAAAGGTCCGGCTGCTGTTAACGTAACAGCTATCTGATCGATACCACTGATTTGAAGCGCTCAGGCGCAACCAATTCAGATATAAAGCCTCGCTTATGCGGGGCTTTTTAATTCAAATTACGTCAAAATATTTCTGAATGCCTCCCTATTAGCGCTTTGTTGCAAAGGCGTGATGTTCGTAGCATTGTTTTCCCCGCTTTCTCCCGGCAATTCCCGTTAAATCAGTCACCTGAAAAACTATCTTGCTGGAGCCCCGGTGAAAAAGAAAAACGACGGCGATGCGCGCAATTTTACTCCCGTACGTTTTGCCCTGCTTTGTGTGGCAATACTGTTGAGTCTGGGATTGTTGCTTGGTCGGGTTGCGTGGTTACAAATCGTCACCCCAACGAGTCTGGTCAAGCAGGAGGATATGCGTTCGTTACGTGAAGTCACAATCGCCTCACCACGCGGGATGATTACCGACAGAGAAGGACGTCCCCTCGCGGTAAGCGTGCCGGTGAATGCAGTTTGGGCCGATCCCAAGACCATTATTAGCAAGGGGGGCGTGGGTTATAACGAACGTTGGCAAGCACTGGCCAGAACCCTGCATCTGTCACTCAGTTCACTGGCGGAACGTGTAAACAGTAACCCTGCTGGACGTTTTATCTATCTGGCACGACAGATTTCTCCACAGCAGGCAGAGTGGGTTGATGATCTGAATCTCCCGGGGATCAATTTGCGCGAAGAATCCCGCCGTTTCTATCCCGCAGGTCATGTGGCGGCGAATCTCATCGGCTTTACCAACATTGATGGACAAGGTATTGAAGGCCTGGAGAAAAGTTTCAACAGCCAGTTGATGGGTAAACCCGGCTCTCGTCTTGTGCGCAAAGACAAGTTCGGGCATGTGATTGAAAATATCACGGAAGTGATGCCGGTCCCCGCGCACGAATTGCAGCTCAGTATTGATGAGCGTTTGCAGACGGTGACTGAAGATGCGCTGGACAATGCCGTGACATGGAATAAAGCGGATTCTGGTGCGGCGGTGCTGGTAAGTATTGCCACCGGTGAAATCCTGTCGATGGCGAGTTTTCCCGATTTTAACCCTAATAACCGCGAAGGCGCGGTACTGGATGATTTCCGCAACCGTGCAATTAGTGACACCTTTGAACCTGGCTCAACCGTCAAACCATTAGTGATCA
Organism: Citrobacter sp. HN-141; assembly: GCF_033341895.1. Classification (NCBI taxonomy): domain Bacteria; kingdom Pseudomonadati; phylum Pseudomonadota; class Gammaproteobacteria; order Enterobacterales; family Enterobacteriaceae; genus Citrobacter; species Citrobacter sp. HN-141. The sequence goes on from NZ_JAWPBF010000024.1 coordinate 10,245, forward strand.
TGACCGCTCTCCAGCAGGGGATTGTGCAGCCTGACAGCGTGATTGATACCCACCCCTTTAATGTTGATGGCCATCGTATCCGCGACGTCGGGTTTTACCCTGAGCTGTCGCTTACCGGTATTTTGCAGAAATCGAGCGATACCGGTGTGTCGCACCTTTCGCTGGCAATGCCGGTGCAGAAACTGCTGGATACCTATAAAAGCTTTGGCTTCGGCGATCCAACCGGTTTAGGCCTCACCGGAGAAAGTAGCGGCTTAATGCCTCAGCGACGTTACTGGAGCGATTTGGACCGCGCGACCTTTGCATTCGGCTACGGGTTAATGGTGACACCGCTCCAACTGGCACATGTCTATGCCACTATCGGCAGTTTTGGCGTCTACCGACCGCTTTCAATTACCCGTATCGACCCACCGGTGATAGGAACCCGCGTAATGCCAGAGGCGCTGGTGCATCAGGTTGAACATATGATGGAGAGCGTTGCGCTACCCGGCGGCGGTGGGACCAAGGCTGCGGTGAGGGATTATCGTGTTGCGGTGAAAACCGGGACGGCAAAAAAAATAGGCGATGACGGTAAGTACGTCGATAAATACGTGGCGTATACGGCAGGGGTTGCCCCTGCCAGTGATCCGAAATTCGCGCTGGTCGTGGTGATAAATAACCCACAAAACGGCGCTTACTACGGCGGTGCAGTATCGGCCCCGGTGTTCAGCCAGATAATGGGTGATGTCCTGCGTCTGGAAAACGTGAAACCCGACGGGATGCCAGCCGATTCAGGCCATCTGCTGGTGATGCACGGCAGTAGCCTGGCCTCGCCGTCGCTGTAAGTTATTTTCGCGGGGCGCAAATCGCGTTACACTTGCGCCCTTAAATCACCAGCCGGAGTTGTCATGTCGTTTTCCTGTCCCCTTTGCCATCAGCCTCTTACTCAAGCGAATAACAGTTTTGTGTGCCCTGGACGGCATCAGTTTGACGTGGCGAAAGAGGGATATGTCAACCTGATGCCGGTTCAGCATAAGCGGTCGCGCGATCCGGGTGACAGTGCGGAAATGATGCAGGCTCGCCGGGCATTTCTGGATGCCGGGCACTATCAACCGCTGCGTGATGCGATTGTGAATGTACTCAGCGAGACGCTGGGAACAAACGAGGCGTCGATTCTGGATATCGGCTGTGGGGAAGGGTACTACACCCACGCTTTCGCGGATGCGATAGCGGGCTGTACAACCTTTGGCCTTGATGTCTCCAAAGTAGCAATTAAAGCCGCGGCCCGGCGCTATCCGCAGGTAACCTTTTGCGTTGCCTCCAGCCATCGTCTGCCGTTTGCCGATGCGTCAATGGACGCCATTATCAGGATCTACGCCCCCTGCAAAGCGCAAGAGCTGGCCCGCGTGGTAAAACCGGGTGGATGGGTCATCACCGCCACGCCGGGTCCGCGTCATTTGCTGGAGCTGAAAGGGCTGATTTATGATGAGGTGCGTTTACATGCGCCACACACAGAGCAACTGGACGGTTTTGTTCTGCAACAGAGTATTGCGCTGGGGTATCAGATGCAGCTTCAGGGCAGCGAGGCCGTTGCGTTATTGCAAATGACGCCGTTCGCCTGGCGGGCAAAGCCGGAAGTGTGGGAAACGTTAGCGGGGAAAACGAAGTTTGACTGCCAGACTGACTTTAGTATTCATATCTGGCAGCGCCTGAATTAACCGTGGAAGTGTGCCCAGAGGATCTGGGCGCCGATACCAATCAGTACCACCCCGCCTAAAATTTCCGCACGTTTGCCCAGCATCGGGCCTATGAAACGACCGATCATCATCCCGAGAGTAGACATAATCAACGTGGCGCAGCCGATGGCCAGCGCAGTGGCAATAATGTTGACCTGCAGGAAAGCCAGACCGACCCCGACGGCCATCGCGTCCAGACTGGTCGCAATGGCGGTGGTGACCAGCAGCCAGAAACCGTGACGGCGCTGCGGCTCTTCATCTTCATCATCGTTGTCACGAAAGCCTTCGATTATCATTCGGCCGCCTAAAAAGATCAGCAGAATGAAGGCGATCCAGTGGTTCCACTCCAGCACGAATTTGCTGGCAAGCATGCCCATTCCCCAGCCAATCAGTGGCGTAAGGGTCTCGACTGCGCCAAAGATAAGGCCGGTACGCAGAGCTTCAGAGAATTTTGGCTTATGTAAGGTGGCGCCTTTGCCAATTGATGCCGCGAAAGCATCCATCGACATGCCGAAAGCGAGAAGAACAGTTGCGGTGATATTCATAACAGCGTCCTGACCGGGGTATTCCATAAAACACATCACTGCCCCCAGTAACCATGCACACTGAGCGGACCCACTGTCTATACAGAGCCATTCAAATATGCATTGCAGTTGATGTGCCTATGGTCTCGCCTGACTAAACGTGATGTTCAGTCCGTACGTGCCACGTTTTTCAACGAGTATGTTGACACGTACATTTCCGGAGTCTGGAAATCGGCTACTCCCCAACGACGGGCGCAACCTTAACATATTTTTGGAATATAAAACAAGAAACGCAGAAATATTATTTGACTTCTAAATGAAAACAATTTTCATTTAGATTTATTTATAGATAAAACGTTAAATTAAATAACATGTGGGAGGGGGGATATAGCCTTAGCTATGTTTGTTTTTCACTGAGATATAAAAAACATAGTTCAGGCTATATTTGTAATCTATTGATTTGAAATGAGAAGTTTATATATCTTCTCCAGGTCGTCTATATTTCGTACGCGAATAAGCAATCGTCTCTGTTCTAATTGCATCACCAGTACACCATCTTCTGATAAATTCATCTCTTTAATCCGGTTATATTCAATCCAGACATTGGCGAAGAAAAAACCTTTTTGTTTGAAAATAATTTTGGGCGTACGGATCCAGAACAGATACAACCCCATTAACACCAGTGCACATAATAACCATGTGGTGAATTGTGCTCCGTGGCTGGTGATGTTGTTGTAGATCAGAATAACAATCAAACCGATGAAGATAACGCTGTCGACTCGACTGCGTGGAAGCAGGGCAACAGTCAGTAGAGTGGGGCCATTACGGCGGGGCATGATGAACTGATCGTAAATGGCATACGCCAGCAGCGATAAGATAAAAAGAACCAGCACCAGGTCCGTGATAGTCATGAATCCTCAACCCTCTAAATAGAAAAACCGGGGGCAAGCCCCCGGTGATGTACAACAGTCTTACAGGCCGAGCAGGCCGACAGCGTAGCCCGCGATACCGATGACGAAGAAGCCAACGATAATCCACAGCGGGTTCACTTTTTTACGCAGAAGCCACATGCAGGCGAAGGTTAGCAGCAGAGGAACCAGGCCCGGCATCAGCTGGTCAAGGATTGTCTGCACGGTGGTCACGCGTGTCTGGCCATCCTGACCGGTGATAGTGGAAACCACCAGCGGGATGTTTACGTGCGTCCACTTGTTAACCAAGGCCCCCATAACAAACAGGCCGAGGATTGACGCCCCCTCAGTCAGTTTCTGCAGGAAGCCGCCGCCCATATCTTTAACGATATCGACACCTTTACGGTAGCCGTAGGCCACACCGTAATAGCGGGTTGCCAGACGTACCAGGTTGAACAGGATAAAGAACAGCAGTGGCCCAAGCAGGCTACCGCTCATTGCGATACCCGCGCCGAGCGCGGCAAAAACCGGACGCACTGTACCCCAGAATATCGGGTCACCCACGCCTGCCAGCGGCCCCATCAGACCCACTTTGATACCGTTGATGGCACCATCGTCAATCTCTGCGCCGTTTGCACGTTGTTCTTCCATCGCCAGCGTAACGCCCAGTACTGGAGCCGCTACATAGGGATGGGTGTTAAAGAATTCCAGGTGACGCTTAATAGCCTGCTTACGTGCGTCGTTGTTTTCCGGGTACAAGCGGCGGATAGCCGGCACCATGGAGAAACAGAAACCCAGCGCCTGCATACGTTCGAAGTTCCATGAACCCTGAAACAGGTTAGAACGAATGAACACGCCACGAATGTCACTCGGAGTGAGTTTTTTCTCGGTGGTAGTTTTAGTCATATCAACCATTTCGCTCACCTGCTAGTCCAGTTCGTTATCAAGATCGTTGTTACCCGCCGCCTGTACTGGCGCACCGGCTACGCGGTTATATTTCGGGCTCAACTGAATGTAGAGGATGGCCATTACGGCACCAATCACACCCAGAGCAACCAGGTTGAAGTTAGTAAATGCCGCGGTGACGAAGCCAAGGTAGAAGAACGGCATCAGGTAGCCTGCGCGCATCATATTGATGACCATCGCATAACCGACCACGACGATCATGCCACCCGCAATATTCAGGCCGCCGGTAACGACTTCCGGAATCGCGTTCAGCATGCTCTGAACTTCACTGGTACCGACAGAAATCGCTACGATTACCGCTGGGATAGCAATACGCATAGCCTGCAGGAACAGGGAGGACACGTGCAGCCAGGAGAGCGCCGTCAGGTTGCCGTTTTCGGCCGCCTTATCCGCCGCGTGCTGGAAGGCTACGGTGATGGTACGAACGATAATGGTCAGAACCTGGCCTGCTGCTGCCAGCGGGATAGCCAGCGCGATACCAGCACCGATACTTTGGTGACCGGCAATAACCAGAACGGTAGAGATAATGGAAGCCAGCGCGGCATCAGGCGCAACCGCAGCACCGATGTTCATCCAGCCCAGAGCGATCATTTCCAGGGTACCACCGATGATAATACCGGTTTTCATATCCCCGAGAACGGCACCAATCAGCGTACAGGCCACCAATGGACGGTGGAACTGAAATTCATCGAGTACCGACTCCATACCCGCGATACATGCGACGATGAACACCAGCACAATCTGAAGAGTGGTAATCTCCATTGTACTTCTCCTATTGCTATACAGACTTAAGTGTGAAAACTAAGTAAATGCCAGGTGGTTATTTCGCCTTGGCAATCAAATCCATCATTTTCAGTTTCTGATCGGTAGAAACCTTACGGGCTTCGAGTTCAATACCGCGTTCGTTGAGTTTCTTGAAGGCTTCGATGTCTTTTTCATCCACCGAAATCGCGTTGTTTACCTGCGTTTTACCCTGGCGGAATGCCATGCCGCCAATGTTAACAGAGGTAATTTTTACGCCACCTTCAACGATGCGTTCTACATCGGTAGGGTTGGTGAACAGCAGCATTACACGCTCACCGGCGTATTTCGGGTTGTTATAGACGCGGATCATTTTCGCGACATCAACCACGTGTGCTGTAACGCCTGGCGGTGCGACCTGGGTCAGCAACGTTTTACGCACGGTATCAGCGGCGACTTCATCGCTGACGACAATAATGCGCGTTACGTTGGTTTCTTTGGTCCAGCGGGTTGCCACCTGACCGTGGATTAAACGGTCATCGATACGCGCGAGGCCGATCTGCATATAGTCGTTCGGGCCCATCGGTTTCGCGGGTGCCGCTGCCTTAGGTGCTGCGACGGGGGCAGGTGCGGCTTTTTCAACAGGTTTTGCTTTCAGTGCTTTTACGCCTTCGCTACCCGTTTCAACCGCCAGTGCGACTAATTCATCGAAGCTGGGGTTGTCGTCACGCGCCATGAAGGTTTCGACCAGCATGGGAATGTTCACGCCTGCGATAACTTCGTAATGCTCTTTATCGACGACAATGCGGCTCGCAGCGTTAAACGGGCTGCCTCCCCATGTGTCAACGAGAAACAGCACGCCTTTACTGGTATCCAGTTTTGCCAACTGAGCGTTATACTTTTCAATCAGCGTTTCGGCATTTTCGCCTGGAACGAAATCGATCCAGCCGACGTTTTCCTGCTCGCCTAACAACATCTCTGCTGTTTTAAGTAACTGCTCTGCAGCCCAACCATGTGTGCCTATTACAATAGCAATGGTCACTTGCTACCTCCTTTATTATCGTTAACACATCAACGTGAAGATGCATTTTGAATCGCTCGTCCGCAATCGAATCGATTCAGATAAGGGTTACAAAGAAAAACCTATGATTTTCGTGAATTATTTTAGATATCGAAAAAAATATTTTATGTGATGAAGATCCGTAATTTAACTTCCGATCATAAGAAATTTCGAAGGGTGAAATATCTCCGAAACAACTTATTGCAAAGGAAGGTAAATCTTTGCTAAAAACCGGTTGTCTCTGTTATGTTTAGCATCTGTTTAATTACTCAGGAGTATAGGGCAGTAGCCCACCATATGGATCGTCACCGACGTCATTTCACCATCAGGCCGCTTTGCGCCTGCCAGATTGGCACTTTTTGCCACAAATTTTCTCTGCATATCGCTTTAACGCCTGAGATGTTCAGGGCGCAGTTTGGTCATTCCTTAAGCAGGAGCTTGTCATGGAACTCTTAATGGACCCGCAGATTTGGGTGGGTTTGCTCACGCTTGTCGTTCTCGAAATTGTTTTGGGTATCGATAACCTGGTCTTCATTGCGATCCTGGCTGATAAGCTGCCGCCGAAACAGCGAGATAAAGCGCGTTTAATCGGTTTGTCACTGGCGCTGATTATGCGTCTGGGCTTGTTGTCCGTGATTTCGTGGATGGTAACGCTGACGAAACCGCTGTTTACGGTAATGGACTATGCGTTCTCAGGGCGCGATCTGATTATGCTGCTGGGGGGTATCTTCCTCTTGTTCAAGGCTACGACAGAGCTGCATGAGCGGCTGGAAAACCGTGAACATGATACCGGCCAGACAAAAGGCTATGCGAGTTTCTGGGTCGTGGTGACGCAGATTGTTATCCTCGATGCGGTGTTCTCGCTGGATGCGGTCATTACTGCAGTCGGTATGGTCAACCATCTGCCGGTGATGATGGCGGCGGTGGTTATTGCGATGGCGGTGATGCTGCTGGCGTCGAAGCCGCTGACGCGATTTGTGAACCAACATCCGACGGTGGTGGTGCTGTGTCTGAGCTTCCTGCTGATGATTGGTCTGAGCCTGGTTGCCGAAGGCTTTGGCTTCCATATTCCGAAAGGTTATCTGTACGCGGCGATTGGCTTCTCCATTATTATCGAACTGTTTAACCAGATTGCCCGTCGTAACTTTATTCGCCACCAGTCGACACTGCCGCTGCGTGCGCGTACTGCGGATGCAATCTTGCGTCTGATGGGCGGTAAACGTCAGGCCAGCGTGCAGATGGAATCTGACAATCAAGTGCCCGTACCGGTCCCGGAAGGCGCGTTTGTGGAAGAAGAGCGCTATATGATCAACGGTGTTCTCTCACTGGCATCCCGCTCATTACGCGGCATCATGACTCCACGTGGTGAAATTAGTTGGGTCGACGCCGATCTGAGCGTAGCGGAAATTCGCGAACAGTTGCTTTCTTCTCCACACAGCCTGTTCCCGGTGTGTCGTGGCGAGCTTGATGAAATAATCGGTATCGTGCGTGCTAAAGAGCTGCTGGTGGCGCTGGAAGACGGTGTGGATGTTGCAGCGATTGCGTCTGCCTTGCCGGCAATTGTCGTCCCGGAAACGCTGGACCCGATTAATCTGTTAGGCGTACTACGTCGTGCCCGCGGTAGTTTTGTCATCGTTACTAACGAATTTGGTGTGGTGCAGGGGCTGGTAACACCGCTGGACGTATTAGAAGCGATTGCGGGTGAGTTCCCGGATGCCGATGAAACCCCTGAAATCATTGCTGATGCCGGTGGCTGGTTGGTGAAAGGGGGAACCGACCTGCACGCGCTGCAACAGGCGCTGGACGTGGATACGCTGGTGGATGAGGACGAAGACATCGCCACCGTAGCAGGGCTGGTGATTGCGGCTAACGGTCACATCCCGCGTGTCGGTGATGTTATTGAGGTCGCACCGCTGAGCATTACGATTGTCGAAGCCAATGACTATCGTGTGGATTTAGTTCGCATTGTTAAAGAACAACCCGCTCACGACGAAGACGAGTAAACGGGGTTAGCGAAACGGCATAATGGGCATGATATGGCGCCCGTTATGCCTGGCGGGTGGTGGTGTACTGCCCGCCAGCCATTTGGGAAAATCGCGCAGCGGCATCGGCTTCGCATACAAAAAACCTTGCAATAAATGTACGCCATGACGGCGTAAATGCTGCGCCTGTGCCTGCGTTTCTACGCCTTCAGCCACCAGTTCGATATTCAGTCTTTTTCCCAGCGCGATAATGATGTCTGTGACGGTTGAATTCACGGCGTCGGTTCCGATCGCCGAAGTAAATGATTTATCAATTTTCAACACATCCGGGCGCAATTTTTCCAGCCAGGAGAGTGAACTGTTTCCGGTACCAAAATCGTCAATCGCCAGCTTAACGCCGAGGCGATTCAACTCGCGCACGATCCGATAATCCACATCCAGTAAGGCATCGCGTTCGGTCAATTCAATAACCAGTTGCTGGATGGGATGCTGGCTGAACCAGTACTGATTGAGGTCTTTTAACAGCGTACCGTGGCGGAAATGGCTGGCGGCAACATTGATACCGATATGAAACTGGCTACTCATCGGAAAAACGTGTCGTTGCTGAATGGTTTCTGCGATGACATGACGGGTAAGAGGGACAATCAGGTTGTGCTCTTCGGCGATAGGAATAAATACTTCCGGCGAAATCCAGCCCTGGCGTGGGTTGTTCCAGCGTAACAGAATTTCTACACCCATACATTGCTGGGTCTGCGCGTTCAGCAGTGGCTGACAAAACAACTCGAACTCGTGTGCCGCGAGAGCCAGATTAATCTCCCAGGAAAAACTCATCCTGCTGGCGGTTGCCAGCCAGGCAAGGTATCCCACCAACAGGCTCAGGATCACTGCCAGCGGTAGTTGTGTAGGCAGATGTTTCATCGCTAATTCACTGGCGCCTGGGCCGGTGACGCTGATCGTGAAGGGGAAATGTTGCGATGAAAGCTGATAACGTTTTTCATCGTTCAGTGCAGGCAAGGTCTCGACAACACCTTGTCCGTAGAGCAGGTGGCGGTTACCGACGGTTAAACTGGCGTTGGTGATTTGCGGTGGCTGGGGTTCCAGCAGCATGGTCGACAATAAATCAATATTGACGATTTCCAGCACCCCATTTTCGCCATCCGCGGAGGCCGGATACCACTGCGTCAGAATGGGGCTACCTTTAATCAGCGAATGGTCGGTGGACAACAGCAGTTGTGCCTCCCGGCTTGGTAATTCAGGTTGAATTTGGCGGATAGGCACATTGCGATAGCCAAAGATACTGGAGCAATAAAGAATCCCCCCCTGAATCAGACTGATGGAGCGCACTGTTTGTAGTCTGGCAGCATGCTTGCTCAAGGGTAAACGCGCCACCGAGCAGGGAAGACCAATCAACGGGAGCAGCATATCGCGCCCGGCCTGCAGTGGGAGCAGCACATCATCCAGTGCTTCAACGGCATGATTAGCAAAAGTGACGGTGTAACGGTGGTTTATATTACGCTCCGAAATAAATCGGACCGTTAATGTGAGGATGAGCGTCAGTAGTGCACATATTGTGCAGACGATTAAGCGATTACGGCGATAGTTTTGAATGATCCGTTGTGCTGTTTGCATGCGGGCCGCCCGATAAGCCGTTGGTCCCAGAAGCCAACAGCAACAGAGCAAGTGTAGTGGGGAAAATTACAGTAGACGAGCGAGAAGGGGTAAATTCGCCCATCCGTCGCAGATGGGCGAAAATTAAGTATTAGTCACACTGGACTTTGATTGCCAGGCCACCGCGTGATGTTTCGCGGTATTTGGCGTTCATATCTTTGCCTGTTTCGTACATGGTTTCGATGACTTTATCCAGCGAGACGCGCGGTGCGCTGGTACGACGCATCGCCATACGTGCGGCGTTAATCGCCTTCACGGACGCAATAGCGTTACGTTCGATGCACGGAACCTGCACTTGTCCGGCAACCGGGTCGCAGGTTAAGCCCAGGTTGTGCTCCATACCGATTTCGGCAGCAATACACACCTGTTCAGGGCTCGCGCCTAACAGTTCTGCCAGACCTGCAGCAGCCATGGAACATGCCACGCCGACTTCACCCTGGCAGCCTACTTCGGCGCCAGAGATAGAGGCGTTCATCTTGTACAACGCACCAATTGCCCCCGCCGCCAGGAAATAACGGGTGTAGATATCCGGGCTGACAGATTCAATAAAGTGATCGTAGTAAGCCAGAACGGCAGGCACGATCCCGCAGGCACCGTTAGTAGGTGCTGTTACTACGCGGCCACCTGCAGCGTTTTCTTCGTTAACGGCCAGCGCAAACATGTTCACCCAGTCGATCACGTTCATCGGATCGTTGGAGAGCTTGTCGCTGGAGACCAACATACGACGCAGGGCGGAGGCACGACGAGGAACGCGCAGCGGTCCAGGCAGAACGCCTTCGGTGTTCATCCCACGATCGATACAGGCCTGCATGGTTTGCCAGACGTTGCCAAAGTACTCTTCAATCTCTTTCTTGCTGTGCAGTGCGAGTTCGTTCTGCATCACCATGCCAGAGAGAGACAGACCGGTGCTGTTGCAGTATTCCAGCATTTCGGTCGCGGATTTGAACGGATAAGGTACGCTGACCTCATTCGCTGCATCCTGGCCAAAATGTTCTTCATCAACGATGAATCCACCGCCAATGGAATAGTACGTTTTGCTGTAAATAACGGTTTCGCCGTTGTACGCATGGATCTGCATTCCGTTTTCATGCAACGGCAAATTGCCGTTGTGAAAACGCATGCCGTCATTCTGTGGGAAATCCACTTCGTGTTGACCCTGCGCAAGCAGCAGGCGTCCACGTGCTTCTACATCGCGGATAAATCCGGGGATGCTGTCAATGTCAACGGTAGCAGGCTCATTGCCCGCCAGACCCATAATAATGGCGATATCGGTGTGGTGACCTTTACCCGTGAGCGACAGTGAACCATACACGTCGACGGCAACACGGGTAACGCTGTCCAGTAATCCTTTTTCGACCAGGTCATCGACGAACTGTTTACCCGCCTTCATAGGCCCTACGGTATGGGAAGATGAGGGACCAATCCCCACCTTAAACATGTCGAATAGACTAATCACGATAATACTCCTACAGGGCGACTGGGCTTTCCAGTAACGATGTTATAACTGCGCATAGTGTAAGAGGGAACGCGGCGATCGGCTTAACTATTCACATGAATTAAACTAATAGATAACCGCGGTTTTACTAATGTTGTGACCTGAGTTTCAAGTTGTCTATGGTGTGCGTAAAGATAAGTATAGTCAGGGCTTCACGCCAATTTGCAGCGCCAGCTCACGAATTATTCCGGCAGTCATTCCCCAGACGAAATATTGCTCATACCAGGAAAGCCATACGCGATGTGAATCGCCACGACGGTAGATATCGAGGGGATGGTAACGACCTAAATGCAGGGCTTGCGCCAACGGCATTTCAAACACCGCTGAAACCTCATCTTCACTGGCTCGATACGGTAAATTGGGCGGGATGATGCCCACCACCGGTGTGACCTGGAACCCGGTCACACTATCGACCGGCGGCAGCACGCCAATGACCTCAACGGATGAAGGCGGAATTGCCACTTCTTCCTGGGCTTCGCGCAGTGCGGCGGCAATCAGCGAAGCATCGCTGCTGTCCACCGCGCCCCCAGGAAAGGCGACCTGCCCGGCATGTTTTCGCAAATGAACGGAGCGCTGAGTCAATAGCAACCCCGGCTGTGGACGACGGACGATAGGGATCAGTACGGCGGCCTGGCGTTGGTTTAGCGCATCATGATTTACCTGCGGGCGCAGGAGTTGAAAACGTGATAAAAAATCATCAAGCGTCAGGCTGCTGTTTTCCACGTGTCAGTTCTCCAGTTGATGCAAAATACGATTCACTTTATCAAATGTTTCCTGATATTCCGCGTCTTCCTGACTGTCCGCTACAATGCCGCCGCCAGCTGAACAGTACAACTGTCCGCCGGTCGCTGTCAGGGTGCGAATGGTGATACTGGTATCCATATTGCCGCAAAAGCTCAGATAACCGATGCTGCCGCACCAGGCGTTACGACGTTGTGGCTCCAGCTCATCAATAATTTCCATTGCCCGCACTTTTGGTGCGCCCGTAATGGAGCCACCTGGGAAGGCGGCACGTAATAGATCGGTCGCGTGCAGCGTCTGCGGCAAACGTGCGGTGATGGTACTGACCAGATGATGTACGGCCGGGAAGGGTTCAACCACAAACAGTTCCGGAACCTTAACCGAGCCTGGAACGGCGACGCGTCCGATATCGTTACGCATCAAATCGACGATCATCAGGTTTTCCGCCCGATCCTTTGGTGAATTTGCCAGCGTGTCGGCTTGCTGGCGATCGGCATCAGGATCGTCCAGTCTGGGTAGCGTGCCTTTGATGGGGCGCGTCTGGATATGCTGATTTTCCAGTTGGATAAAGCGCTCCGGTGACAGGCTGAGGATCGCCCCGTCTTCCAGGCGTATAAACGCACTGAATGGCGCGCGGTTGGCACGATTGAGCTGGACAAACGCTTGCCATTCATCGCCCTGATACTGCGCCTGAAAACGTTGGGCCAGGTTGACCTGATAGCAGTCGCCGCTGTGCAGATACTGCTGCACCTGACGAAACTTTTCGCCGTATTGCTCACGGCTCATATTCGAGTGCCATGCCGACGTTAATGTAAAGGGCTCGCTTACCGGCGGCAGTTGATTTTCAAGCCAGGCCAGACGGGCATGCACATCGCTATGGCTAAGCAGTGATATAGTCTGTAGCTGGTGATCGATAATCAACGCCCAGTCATAGATACCGACGGCCATATCCGGCAGGGCGATATCGCATTCGGCGATATTCGGCAGCGATTCAAAGCGGCGGCCCAGATCGTAGCCAAACAGGCCCAGTGCGCCGCCCTGGAACGGGAGGTCGGGATGATAATCGGGCTGAATAGCCAGGGCGGTTAGCGTTGACTGTAATACTGCCATCGGGTCATCAGGCGTGCGCAAAATGCCTTGCCTGTCCTTGACCACTGTCTCCAGAGCACGCGTGACCAGTGTCGCAACGGGATCGGCGACCAGAATATCAAAACGGTTATGCGGATGATCGGCATCACCTGAATGTAACAGCATCGCCCAAGGGAGATGGCTTAAGGTCGAAAAATAGCGTTCAGCGGCGTTTTGACACCAGGGTAATGTGATTACTGCGGGAGATAACGTCTTCATCAGTCCTGACTCGTTGCTACTCTACTGGCTAACTGCCCGGTAGCATGAAATAATTAGCGCAGACAATTTAGCAGGAGTTAACAATGTTTGCAGGTTTACCTTCACTCAGTCATGAGCAGCAGCAAAAAGCGGTAGAGCGTATTCAGGAACTGATGTCGCAGGGGATGAGCAGCGGACAAGCGATTGCTCTGGTTGCTGAAGAGCTACGCGCCAGCCATACCGGTGAACGGATCGTGGCGCGTTTTGAAGATGAAGACGAGTAACGTTGCTTAAACCGCAGCGATAATCTTGATCTCGACTTTGTATTTCGGGTTCATCAATCCGGCCTGTACCGTACAACGTACCGGCGCGTGACCGGCAACGACCCACGCATCCCAGGCTTTATTCATGGCGGCAAAATCACTTTTGTCTGCCAGAAAAAGGGTGGCATCAAGGATTCGTGACTTGTTGCTACCCTGTTTTTCCAGCACCGCATCAATTTGTGCCAGCGTATTTGCAGTTTGTTCAAAGGCATCTGCGTCCAGGTTCTCCGGTACGCCGGTGTAGTACAACGTGTTGTTATGGATAACCACGTCAGACCAACGTGCTTCGGCATCAATGCGCACAATCGTCATAAATCATTCCTTATTTACATTTTTCTTCATGGGCTTCAGATTGCGCCAAGACTGCCATAATGTTGCGCCCGCGTCACCTCTTCAACTGGCGAAAGACCCGCTGGCCTGACATAATCCCTGTTCAAATGAACAGGGGGCAGTGTGACGGACGATTTTGCAGCAGACGGTCAATTGGCTAAAGCGATACCGGGTTTTAAACCGCGTGAACCACAGCGACAGATGGCGATTGCTGTCAGTCATGCCATTGAAAAATCACAACCGCTTGTTGTAGAAGCCGGCACTGGCACAGGTAAAACCTACGCTTATCTCGCCCCGGCGCTTCGTGCTGGCAAGAAAGTGATCGTGTCGACGGGTTCGAAAGCGTTGCAGGATCAGCTTTACAGCCGCGACCTCCCGACCGTCGCAAAAGCCCTGAAGTTCACCGGTAAACTGGCGCTGCTAAAAGGGCGCTCCAACTACCTGTGTCTGGAACGCCTCGAACAGCAGGCGCTGGCGGGTGGCGATCTGCCGGTACAAACGTTAAGCGACGTCATCCTTCTGCGTTCATGGTCAAATCAAACCCTTGATGGCGATATCAGCACCTGCGTCAGCGTGGCGGAAGATTCACAGGCCTGGCCACTGGTGACCAGCACTAACGACAACTGTCTTGGCAGCGACTGCCCGCTGTATAAAGAGTGTTTCGTCGTCAAAGCCCGTAAAAAAGCGATGGATGCCGATGTGGTGGTGGTCAACCATCATCTGTTTCTCGCCGATATGGTGGTGAAAGAGAGTGGATTTGGTGAATTAATCCCCGAGGCAGATGTGATGATCTTCGATGAAGCCCATCAGCTACCGGATATCGCCAGCCAGTACTTTGGTCAATCACTCTCCAGCCGGCAACTACTCGATCTGGCGAAAGACATTACGATTGCGTATCGCACAGAATTGAAAGACACCCAGCAGCTACAAAAATGCGCCGATCGTCTGGCGCAAAGCGCACAGGACTTTCGCTTACAGCTCGGCGAGCCCGGCTATCGTGGAAACCTACGAGAACTGTTGGCTGACCAACGTGTGCAACGGGCGTTTCTACTGCTTGATGACACCCTGGAGCTGTGCTACGACGTGGCGAAATTGTCCCTTGGGCGTTCTGCGCTGCTGGATGCCGCGTTTGAGCGCGCCACGCTGTACCGTGCCCGATTAAAACGCCTGAAAGAGATCAACCAGCCAGGATTCAGCTACTGGTATGAATGTACCTCCCGGCATTTTACGCTCGCATTAACGCCGCTTACCGTGGCTGACAAATTCAAAGAAGTGATGGAACAAAAGCCGGGGTGCTGGATATTCACCTCCGCGACATTGTCGGTAAACGACGATCTCCACCATTTTACGGCGCGGTTGGGCATTGATGAAGCCGAGTCGATGCTGCTGCCGAGCCCCTTTGATTACACGCGTCAGGCACTGCTGTGCGTACCACGCAATCTGCCGCAAACCAACCAGCCGGGCGCGGCGCGTCAACTGGCCGCTATGCTGCGCCCTATTATTGAAGCGAACAACGGGCGCTGCTTTATGCTGTGTACCTCGCATGCAATGATGCGCGATCTGGCGGAGCAATTCCGCGCCACCATGACGCTTCCCGTACTTTTACAGGGCGAAACCAGTAAAGGGCAACTGCTACAGCAGTTTGTCAGCGCAGGGAATGCCTTGCTGGTTGCTACCAGTAGTTTCTGGGAAGGGGTAGACGTGCGTGGCGATACGCTGTCGCTGGTGATTATCGATAAATTGCCGTTTACCTCCCCGGACGATCCGCTGTTAAAAGCGCGGATGGAAGACTGCCGCCTGCGCGGCGGCGATCCTTTCGAAGAGGTTCAGCTCCCGGATGCGGTTATCACGCTGAAACAGGGGGTAGGGCGACTGATCCGTGATGCTGACGACCGTGGTGTGCTGGTGATTTGTGATAACCGCCTGGTGATGCGACCTTATGGCGCGACCTTCCTGGCAAGCCTTCCGCCTGCGCCCCGTACGCGTGATATTGCGCGTGCTGTTCGCTTTCTTGCGATACCATCGGCTGAGTAATTTGTTACGGAGTGTGGTAAGATACGCGCCAAATTTATTGATCTGATCACAAATACCCATGCGAATTCTGGCTATCGATACCGCCACAGAGGCGTGCTCTGTTGCCCTGTGGAATGACGGTACTATTAAGGCTCACTTCGAGCTTTGCCCACGAGAACATACCCAACGAATTTTGCCGATGGTCCAGGATATCCTGGCCGCTGGCGATTTAACGCTCACCGATATTGATGCCCTGGCATTTGGTCGCGGTCCCGGCAGTTTCACCGGTGTACGCATCGGTATTGGTATCGCTCAGGGGCTGGCGTTAGGGGCGAATTTACCGATGATCGGGGTTTCTACTCTGGCGACAATGGCACAGGGTGCCTGGCGTAAATCCGGTGCGACACGCGTGCTGGCAGCGATTGATGCGCGTATGGGTGAGGTGTACTGGGCTGAATATCAGCGTGATGAAGATGGTATCTGGCGCGGCGAAGAGACAGAAGCGGTGTTAACGCCGGAGCAGGTACACGATCGCCTGCTGCAGCTTTCTGGCGACTGGGTAACCGTTGGCACGGGCTGGCCAGCCTGGCCTGAACTCGGCAAAGACAGTGGTCTGACGCTGAACGAGGGCGACGTATTGCTGCCAGCGGCAGAAGATATGCTGCCTGTCGCGACGCAAATGCTGGCATGCGGCAAGACCGTGGCTGTTGAACATGCTGAACCGGTTTATTTACGTAACACCGTGGCGTGGAAGAAACTTCCTGGTAAAGAATGAATCTTAGTAGTAAATCCCCCGGTTAATACGAACAGCCGCCGATGTGCAGTTGTCTGAACGTGCCGGGGCAGGCGCTAAGAAAAGGGAGTCGCAACATGGTGGTCCAAAAGCAGTTAATGAAAGGTGTACTGGCAGGCGTATTAGCGTTATCGCTAAGCGGCTGTGTCACCATCCCGGATGCGATTAAAGGTTCGAGCCCGACACCGCAGCAGGATCTGGTGCGGGTGATGAATGCGCCGCAGTTGTACGTCGGACAAGAAGCTCGTTTTGGCGGTAAAGTGGTGGATATTCAAAACCAGCAAGGGAAATCCCGACTGGAGATCGCCACCATGCCGCTCGACAGCGGGGCACGACCGATTCTGGGCGAAGCGTCACGCGGGCGAATTTATGCCGATGTTAACGGCTTCCTCGACCCGGTAGATTTTCGTGGTCAACTGGTCACCGTAGTCGGACCGATTAGCGGAACAGTGGACGGAAAAATTGGTAGTACACCGTATAAGTTCATGCTGATGCAGGTAACCGGTTATAAACGCTGGCATATTACCCAGCAGATTGTGATGCCTCCGCAGCCGATTGACCCCTGGTTCTACGGTGCGCGTGGCTGGCCTTACGGTGGCTACGGTGGCTACGGTGGATGGGGATGGTACAATCCTGGCCCCGCACAGGTTCAGACCATAGTAACAGAGTAACTCATTGTTTTAATGGTAAAAGAAACAGCGGCTCGTCCGCTGTTTCTGCATTAACGTGGATATAAGAAAAATAAATAGTGACGTGCTTCGCAACCTTGTCGTTGTGTAATAAACAAACTGGTACGCTGAGTTAATATTATGTTAACAGTTTGTTTATTGCCTGGGGTTGTGATGACGACGAATACGCATTTTAGAGGTGATGTATTGAAAAAGGTTTGGCTTAACCGTTATCCCGCAGGTGTTCCCGCGGAGATCAATCCTGACCGTTATCAATCCCTGGTGGAACTCTTCGAACACTCAGTAAGGCGCTATGCCGATCAGCCTGCGTTTATGAACATGGGGGAGGTGATGACCTTCCGCAAGCTCGAAGAGCGCAGTCGGGCATTTGCGGCTTATTTGCAACAAGGACTTGGACTGAAAAAGGGCGATCGCGTGGCGCTGATGATGCCCAACCTGTTGCAATATCCCGTTGCACTGTTTGGGATTTTACGTGCCGGCATGATTGTGGTGAACGTTAACCCGTTGTACACGCCCCGCGAGCTGGAACATCAGCTCAACGATAGCGGTGCCTCGGCGATCGTCATCGTCTCTAACTTTGCTCACACGCTGGAGAAAGTGGTCGATAAGACCTCGGTTCAACACGTGATCCTCACGCGTATGGGCGATCAGTTGTCGACCGCGAAAGGGACGCTGGTTAACTTCGTCGTGAAGTATATCAAGCGTCTGGTGCCAAAATATCACCTGCCGGATGCCATCTCATTTCGCAGTGCGCTGCAAAACGGTTACCGCATGCAGTATGTGAAGCCGGAAGTCGTGTCTGAAGATTTGGCTTTCCTGCAGTATACCGGTGGTACCACCGGTGTGGCGAAAGGCGCAATGCTCACGCACCGTAACATGCTGGCTAACCTGGAGCAGGTTAATGCCACATACGGACCGTTGCTGCATCCGGGTAAAGAGCTGGTGGTGACGGCGCTACCGCTGTACCACATTTTCGCGCTCACCATGAACTGCCTGCTGTTTATTGAACTGGGTGGACAAAATCTGCTGATCACTAACCCGCGTGATATTCCGGGGTTGGTGAAAGAGCTGGCAAAATACCCGTTTACCGCGATGACCGGCGTCAATACGTTGTTTAACGCGTTGCTGAATAACAAGGAGTTCCAGCAACTGGACTTTTCGTCGTTGCACCTGTCTGCTGGGGGCGGTATGCCCGTTCAGCAGGCGGTGGCAGAACGCTGGGTGAAGCTGACCGGCCAATATCTGCTGGAAGGTTATGGTCTGACCGAGTGTGCTCCACTGGTAAGCGTTAACCCGCACGATATCGACTATCATAGCGGCAGTATCGGGTTACCGGTTCCGTCTACCGAGGTCAAACTGGTTGACGATGACGACAATGAAGTTCCGCCGGGAGAGCCGGGCGAACTGTGTGTTAAAGGGCCACAGGTGATGCTGGGCTACTGGCAACGCCCGGATGCGACCGATGAAATTGTCAAAAATGGCTGGTTGCACACGGGTGATATCGCAGTGATGGACGACGAAGGCTTCCTGCGTATTGTCGATCGTAAGAAAGATATGATCCTGGTGTCGGGTTTTAACGTTTATCCGAACGAAATTGAAGATGTCGTCATGCAGCACCCTGGCGTTCAGGAGGTGGCTGCCGTCGGCGTACCGTCGGGCAGTAGCGGTGAGGCGGTAAAAATCTTTGTGGTGAAGAAGGATGCTTCGTTAACCGATGAAGCGCTGGTTACTTTTTGCCGTCGTCAACTGACGGGCTACAAAGTTCCGAAACTGGTGGAATTTCGTGATGAGTTGCCGAAATCTAACGTCGGTAAAATTTTGCGACGAGAATTACGTGACGAAGCCCGCGGCAAAGTGGACAATAAAGGCTGAGCGTTAAGACAGCCAGCAGAAAGCGCCGGATAATCCGGCGTTTTTTTTGGCGAAAACCTAAGAGAGCACGATTTGAATTATCAAATGATCACTACGGACGACGCGTTAGCCACGCTGTGCGAAGCCGTCCGTGAATTTCCGGCGATAGCCCTGGATACAGAATTTGTTCGCACGCGTACCTACTACCCGCAGTTGGGGCTGATCCAGCTGTTTGATGGCAAACACGTTGCTCTGATTGACCCGCTTGGGATAACCGACTGGTCGCCGCTGCGCGATATCCTGCGTGACACTGCGATCACTAAATTTCTGCATGCCGGAAGTGAAGACCTGGAAGTGTTTCTCAACACGTTTGGTGAACTCCCGCAACCACTGATCGATACCCAGATTCTGGCCGCCTTTTGTGGACGCCCACTGTCGTGGGGCTTTGCTGCGATGGTGGAAGAGTTCACCGGGGTGGCGCTGGATAAAAGTGAATCGCGCACCGACTGGCTGGCCAGACCGCTGACCGAGCGGCAGTGCGAGTATGCGGCGGCAGATGTCTGGTATTTATTACCGATCACCACAAAGCTGATGGCAGAAACTGATGCGTCCGGCTGGTTGCCCGCTGCGCTGGACGAATGTCGTTTGATGCAACAGCGTCGTCAGGAAATTCTGGCGCCTGAAGATGCGTGGCGAGAAATTACCAATGCCTGGCAGTTGCGTACCCGTCAGCTCGCTTGCCTGCAACTCCTGGCCGACTGGCGGTTGCGCAAAGCGCGTGAGCGTGATTTGGCAGTGAACTTCGTGGTGCGCGAAGAACATCTGTGGGCGGTTGCCCGCTATATGCCGGGAAGTCTGGGGGAACTGGATAGCCTGGGTCTCTCAGGTAGTGAAATTCGTTTCCATGGCAAGACGCTGATTTCACTGGTCGAGAAAGCGCAGGCAATGCCGGAAGAAGCCTTGCCGCAACCGTTGCTGAATCTGATGGATATGCCGGGTTATCGCAAGGCATTCAAAGCCATTAAAGCCCTGGTGGCCGACGTGAGTGCGGAGCAGAATCTTAGCGTGGAACTCCTTGCTTCGCGTCGTCAAATCAACCAGTTGCTCAACTGGCACTGGAAATTAAAGCCGCAGGCGTCCCTGCCGGAGCTGATTTCCGGTTGGCGTGGCGAACTGATGGCCGACCGCCTCAGGGCGCTGCTGCTGGACTATCCGCAGTAAGCGAGCAGGCCGACCGGGTATTGTCCATCGCTTATCCGGTCGGTTAAATTCTACAAATCAAGCACCAGGCGTTTGCCTTTGGCGCGTGAACAGCAGATAAGCATGCTCTGCTGGCTGGCTTTTTCGTCGTCGCTAAAGTATTGATCGCGGTGATCCGCTTCCCCTTCAAGAATCGCCGTCTCGCAGGTACCGCACACGCCTTCACGGCACAGACACTCGACTCTGGCAGCTTTGTTATTTTCGATAACCTGCAGAATAGTCATCTCTTGCGGAACGACAAACTCACGTCCGGAACGTGCCAGCACGAGGGTGAACGCATCACCGCTCTTATCCTCTAGCGCAAATTGCTCAAAATGCAGCGTATTGCTATCCAGACCGTGGCGGGCGGCCTCGCGTCTTACGGCATCGTTAAGCACTGCCGGGCCGCAGGTATAAATGTGGGTGCCGGGTTCTACATCGGCCAGCAGACGAGCCAGGTCGAGGCGTGTGCCTTCGCTCGAAAGATGCAGATGAATGCGATCGGCCTGGTGGTGCTGTTTCAGTTCATCATGAAACGCGCAGTTTTCCAGGCTGGGTGAACAGTAATGTAGCTGCCACTGTGCCTGGGCGTTTTCGAGTTCCGGGATCTGCGACAGGAAGGGCGTAATACCAATGCCGCCAGCAATTAACAGATGCTTTTGCGCCTGCGGTTCGAGGGCAAAAAGATTATTGGGCGTGGAAATCGTCAGCGTATCGCCGGGTTTGACCTGCTGATGCAGGTATCGTGAACCGCCTTTGGAATTCTCCTCCAGGCGCACAGCAATTTGCCAGGTGCGGGTATCGAACGGCGAGCTAATCAGCGAGTACGCATTGCTATAGAGATTTTCGCCATCGCGCATTTGCACGATAATATGGCTGCCGCCCTGGAACGCAGGCAACAGATCGCCTGAGGCAGCCGTTAAGGTGAAGCGCTTTACATGCGCGGTAATCGTTTCAATCTGACTGACCTGAACTTCTCGCATTTGATATTCAGACATTGCGGCACTCCCTAAAAAATCTGTCCGGCGCGGGTTACCCGGCGCGCCGGAATCTGTCGTTACAGCCCCTGGCAGAGATATTTCATTTCCAGGTAATCTTCGATACCGTGTTCGGAACCTTCTCGCCCCAACCCTGACTGCTTCACACCCCCGAACGGGGCGACTTCATTCGAGATCAGTCCGGTATTAATCCCGACCATGCCATACTCCAGTTGCTCAGAAACACGCCAGATGCGCGCGGCATCATTGCTGTAGAAGTAGGATGCCAGTCCATAAATGGTGTCATTTGCCTGGCGGATCACATCCTGTTCATCTTCAAATTTCACCAGCGCGGCGACCGGTCCGAATATCTCTTCCTGGAGCAACTGCGTGCCCGGCTGCACGTTGCCGATGACGGTGGGCGTAAAATAGTTTCCTCCCAGCGCGTGGCGTTGCCCCCCGGTTAACAGCGTGGCGCCCCGCGTCAGCGCGTCATCGAGAAGCGACTGCACTTTGTCTACGGCAGCGGTATTGATTAGCGGACCGATTTGTACGCCGGGTTGCTCACCGTTGCCGACTTTCAGCGCGGCGACCCGGGCCACGAATTTCTCACAAAACGCGTCATAAACAGCCTGATGAATGTAAAAACGGTTCACGCAAACGCAGGTTTGTCCGGCATTGCGGAATTTAGCCACCAGCGCGCCTTCAACGGCTTTGTCGAGATCCGCGTCCTCAAATACGATAAATGGCGCATTGCCGCCCAGCTCCAGTGAGACCTTTTTGATAGAGTCGGCACACTGGCGCATCAGTACGCGCCCTACCTCGGTAGAGCCGGTAAACGACAGTTTGCGTACGCGATCGTCAGCGGTGAACAATGCACCAATTTCGCGAGACTTTCCGGTCACGACATTGATAACACCTGCCGGAATACCGGCCTGACGTGCAAGTTCTGCCAGCGCCAGAGCGGTAAACGGTGTTTCGTTGGCCGGTTTTACTACCATCGTACAACCTGCGGCCAGCGCGGGACCGGCTTTGCGGGTGATCATTGCCGCAGGGAAGTTCCATGGTGTAATTGCCGCGCAGACACCAATACCCTGACGGATCACCATCAACCGCTTATCCGCCGCAGGCGAGGGGATAATCTCGCCATTAGTACGTTTAGCCTGCTCGGCAAACCACTCAATAAACGACGCGGCATAGACAATCTCTCCTTCCGCCTCAGCCAGCGGCTTGCCCTGCTCGGCGGTCATGATTTGCGCCAGCGCCGTTTTGTTGTCGAGAATTAAATGGTGCCAGGCTTTAAGCAACGTGGAACGTTGGGCTGCGGTCATTGCCCGCCAGGCCGGTAGCGCCTGAGATGCGGCATCAATGGCGCGTTGCGCCTCCGATGTTCCCATGTTGGGAATCAGCCCCAGAATGGCCCCTGTTGCCGGGTTGCTGACCGGCAACGTGTTACTGTCATCGGCATCACACCAGTGTCCGGCGATAAACGCCTGCTGGCGAAAAAGTGAAGTCTGAAAAACGGTCATATCGAACTCCTTCGCGGATTATTCCTGAAACACCTGAGCGACCAGATTATGGAAATGGGCAATGCCATGTTCGGAGATTCCGCTACCGCTGGTATCCGCCATAATGCGTCCCTGTCCACGATAGCCACGTGATTTCAGACCTTTTTGTACGCTCTCAACCAGACGTAAATCCTCAGGGCGGAAGACACTGCGATACCATTCGATCAGCGCTTTTTGCTCTTCGGTCAGCTCTTCATTAGTGAAATAGATGTCGTAGTTTTGCAGCGTGGTTTCTGCATCCACCGGGAATTCATAAATAACGGTCATCATGCCTTTGATTGGCGTGACGTTGAGCATGGTGCACGGCCACAACCAGAAGCCGTGGAACGCAGCATCAACACCTTCTTCGAACTTAAATGACTGTTCAGAGGGTTTGGCAAAACCGTATTGCAGCGTCCAGTTGCCGTGCATGGTATGCCAGTAACGGTCAACCTGTACTGAGTCGGAAAAACCAGGGTGGGCCGGACCGCAGTGGTAGCACTCCAGATAGTTATCAACGATATTTTTCCAGTTGGCCGGCGTGCGGGTAGTGAAACGCGCGGCGAGTTTCAGATCGTGCACGTCAGGGCAGGCCTCGACGACTTTAGCAGCCAGTCCCGGAAGCTGATCTTCAACGCTACCGGCGTTCGGGTCCATATTGATGAAGACAAAACCGGCATATTCTTCGAGTCGTACTGGTGTCAGATGCGCCTTTTCACTGTCAAAGTTGGCGACGTTTTCACAGTTACGCGCATGCGCCAGATTGCCATCAAGTTTGAACGCCCACGCGTGGTAGGGGCAGGTAATCACGTTTTTGGCTTTCCCTTCGCCGCTCAGCAGTTGATGACCACGATGCGGGCAGACGTTGTAGAATGCGCGCAGTACATTATCGCGACCACGCACCAGCACGATGTTCTCACCAATCACTTCACGCGTGACATAGTCATTTGGCTTTGCCAGTTCGCTGCTGTGAGCAACACAAATCCAGCTTTTGGCAAACACGTTCTCTTGTTCGTGTTCAAAAGCCTGCTGGTCGGTATAGAACCGTGCCGGGATAGTCCAGGCGTCCTGCGGATTGGCACAAAAATTTTGCGGCAGAATAAACTCAGGGCTCAGATTGCTCATCGGATTACCTTTAATTTGTGAGTAAGAGGATTTTTTTACTGGCGCTTAATTGCCGCCTTTGAGTAGTGTCCCAGCCGGTGGCGTGACGGGCGCGTCGACCGGTGCTTCGGGAAGATGACTTTCGATTTGGTGAGCAGGAACATGGGCATAATCCTGCCGTACCCAGCGCAGAAAACCGCCGACCTTCACCAACAGGATGGCGAGGAAGGGAAGGGCGGTCAGTACCACCGTGGTCTTCATTGTTTCCAGAGACGCACCGGTGAATAAAATGGATAATGGAATCAATGTGATAACCACACACCAGAACAGACGTAAACCTCGTTCAGGATCTTCCCCTTCCTGTAGGTTACGTGTGCTGGTGGCGGCCATGGTGTAGGCCACAGCATCCATATGCGAGGCAAGGAAAATAATCATGATGGCCAGATACGCGACCAGGAACAGCTTCCCGGCAGGCAGTGACATCAGTACCTGCTGCACCGCCGTTTCTCCGCCCTGCGTTGCCATGATCTGCGGGATATCAATCACGCCATTGACAAACTGATGGA
This sequence comes from Citrobacter sp. HN-141, assembly GCF_033341895.1. Lineage (NCBI taxonomy): Bacteria > Pseudomonadati > Pseudomonadota > Gammaproteobacteria > Enterobacterales > Enterobacteriaceae > Citrobacter > Citrobacter sp. HN-141. The sequence continues at coordinate 34,803 of NZ_JAWPBF010000024.1, forward strand.
TAGAGTAGCTCTCCATCACCCCGAAGAAGAACCAACAGCCGACGGTACTGCCAAGGATTAATGCCCAGATAACCTCTTTGATTTTGCGCCCGCGAGAAACGCGCGTCACAAACATAGCGACGCCCGGGGTGTAGGAGATCCACCACAGCCAGTAGAACACCGTCCAGTTGCGGGTAAACTCACCGTTACCGAGCGGGTCGGTAAACAGGCTCATCTGCAAAAAGTTTTGTGTCGTCAGGCCGATAGCGTTGATGATGTTATTGGTGATGAACTCGGTTGGGCCGACAATCAGTACCACCAACGGCAGTAAAAATGCCCCCCAGCCCACCATCTTGCTCAGACGTTGCAGACCATTGTTGATGCCAATCCAGGAGCTGAGGCAGAAGATGCCGCCAGAGAACAGGATCACAAAGGCTTGCACCGTAAAGTTATCCGGTAAACCGGTAAGTGCTGATAAACCACGGGTGAAGGTTGCAGCGGTAACGACCAGGGAGATGGTTAACGCGCCGACGGTGGCGATCAGGAACATCAAATCGACCAGTCTTCCCCATACGCCCTGTGGATGAACGCCGGTGATAGCGGCAATTATCCCGGACAGGCTCAAACCTTTATTTTTACGCACATGGAAATGGTAGGCCATGGTTAACGAGGCCAGTGTGTAGGTCGCCCACGCGCTGATCCCCCAATGGAAAAAGGAGTAGGGCAGACTGAATTCCAGCGCTTTTTGTGAGTGTGGGGCGATGTTCAGACCCGGCGTTTGGTAGTAATAGGCCCACTCAGCAACACCCCAGTAGAGCGTGGAGGAGCCTAATCCGGCGCAAATAAACATAAACAGCCAGGAAAGCGTACTGTATTCTGCTTTACCTTCACCGAGGCGAATATTGCCGTATTTGCTGGTGGCCAGCCAGACAACCAGCCCCATAGCCATGAGGACCAGGATCTGCACGGCGGAACCCAGCATGCGAGTGACGCCGTTAAAAATGGTATTCGCTACTTGTGCAGACTGCTGAGGGAAGAGACTGAGTGTGGCGGCGATAAAAAGAATAGCCACCAGGCTGATGGCTATCAGTGGCACATCTTTTTTCTTTACGTTGCTCAACATGGATGATCTCCTGGGCATAGTCGCCCGCGTTTGGCATTAGCCTGTCGTTGTTATCATGCTGTAGGGTAAGATTTTGTCGCTTCGTATTTAACAATTTTATTATTTGTTCTTTACATGAATTAAACAATTGCCTGATGCGTGAAGCAATAAAACACGGAACGGAAATAATAAAAAGTGAATTCACGCAGGTTATTTGACGCACAGAACACATAAAAAAACCGCGTCAGTGACGCGGTTCATATTTCGTGGTTTGACCTCTAACGTAGTGCCCGGCAGATAGCGTCACCTACCTGTTGCGTGGTGGCATTGCCTTTCATGTCCGGCGTTTTAGGGCCGCTGGCAATCACCTGTTCAATCGCAGCCAGAATGCCATCGTGGGCGGCCTGATAATTCGCTTCTCCGTTGCCAAGGAAATCCAGCATCATCGCACCAGCCCAGATGGTGGCAATTGGGTTCGCAATATTCTTGCCGTAGATATCCGGGGCCGAACCGTGGACCGGTTCGAACAACGATGGGAAGGTTCGTTGCGGATTTAAGTTTGCCGAGGGGGCAATGCCAATCGTGCCAGTGCAGGCTGGCCCTAAGTCGGACAGGATGTCGCCAAACAGGTTAGAGGCGACCACCACATCAAAACGCTCCGGTTGCATGACAAAACGGGCGCACAGAATGTCGATATGCTGTTTATCCCAGCGGATTTCAGGGTACTGGGCGGCCATTGCTTCAACGCGTTCATCCCAGTAAGGCATGCTGATGGCCAGGCCGTTTGATTTGGTGGCCGAGGTCAGCGTTTTACGCGGACGGCTCTGTGCCAGTTCAAACGCGTAACGCAAAATGCGATCAACGCCACGACGCGTGAAGACCGACTCCTGAATGACCACTTCATGTTCGGTACCCTCGCTTACGCGCCCGCCCAGTGATGAATACTCGCCTTCGGTATTTTCACGCACAACGTAGAAATCAATGTCGCCGGGTTTCTTACCCGCCAATGGGCAAGGAACACCAGGAAACAGGCGTACCGGACGCAGGTTGACGTATTGATCGAACTCACGACGAAACTTGAGTAACGAGCCCCATAGTGAGATGTGATCCGGTACAGTGTCCGGCCAGCCAACGGCACCAAAGTAGATAGCGTCGAAGGATTTCAACTGTTCATGCCAGTCATCCGGCATCATCTTGCCGTGATGCGTATAGTACTCGCAGCTGGCCCATTCCATTTGCTCAAAGCTGAGCGACAGGTCCCAGCGTTCGGCGGCTGCCTGTAACACATGAATGCCTTCAGGCAGGACTTCTTTACCAATGCCATCTCCGGGGATAGCGGCAATACGACAGGTTTTCTTCATAGCAGCTCTCACTTGTACGCCATCAAAATTGACTTTCCCCTTATCCTATAATTGACTGATTAATAGTTAATCCCTCCAACTGGTGAAACATAAAACACAGATCATGAATAATCTGCCGCTGTTAAATGATTTACGCGTCTTTATGCTGGTTGCCCGCCGCGCGGGTTTTGCCGCGGTTGCTGAGGAGCTAGGCGTTTCGCCCGCTTTTATCAGCAAGCGTGTTGCGTTGCTGGAACAGACACTGAACGTGGTGTTGTTACACCGTACGACACGGCGTGTCACCATCACGGAGGAAGGGGAACGGATCTACGAATGGGCCCAGCGGATCCTGCAGGATGTGGATCAGATGATGGATGAGCTGTCCGATGTCCGGCAGATCCCGCAGGGGATGTTACGTATTATCAGCAGCTTTGGTTTTGGTCGCCGTGTCGTGGCTCCAGCGTTGTCAGCGCTGGCAAAAGAGTATCCGCAGCTGGAGTTGCGGTTTGACGTTGAGGATCGGTTAGTCGATCTGGTTAATGAAGGTGTCGATCTTGATATTCGTATCGGGGATGATATTGCACCCAATTTGATCGCACGTAAGCTGGCGACCAATTATCGAATATTATGCGCATCACCCGAGTTTGTGGCGCAGCACGGTACACCGAAACAACTGAACGATCTGTCCACGTTGCCCTGCCTGGTGATTAAAGAGCGCGATCATCCATTTGGCATCTGGCAGATGCGTAACAAAGAGGGCGTGCACTCGATCAAGGTGACGGGGCCGCTCTCCTCCAATCATGGCGAAATTGTTCACCAATGGTGTGTGGATGGTCAGGGGATTGCGCTACGCTCATGGTGGGATGTCTGCGATAACATCGCCAGTGGGCATCTGGTTCAGATATTGCCTGACTATTATCAACCAGCAAATATTTGGGCTGTTTATGTGTCACGTCTGGCGACGTCGGCAAAAATCCGTATTACCGTGGAGTACTTACGTCGCTATTTTGCTGAGAACTACCCGAAGTTCAGTTTGGAATAAATGGGGCGCAGTCTGGACTACGATCAAAAATAAAAAAGGCAGAATAATCTGCCTTTTTTCAACCATGACTCATTTACAAAAGACGCTATTTAGACTCTTCTGCTTCAGGTAAAGTCACGTTAAGTTCGAGGATAGAAATATCGCCGTCTTTTTGTTCAAGCTGTACGGTGACCATTTCAGGATCAATTTGTACATACTTACAGATAACGTCGAGAATATCTTTCCTCAACTGCGGTAAATAATGCGGCTCGGCGTCACTACGACGACGTTCCGCAACAATAATCTGCAGTCGCTCTTTAGCGATGTTCGCTGTGCTCTTTTTCCGCGAGAGAAAAAAATCCAGTAGTGCCATAACTTATCCTCCGAACAGGCGTTTGAGGAAACCTTTCTTCTCTTCTTCAATGAAGCGGAAAGGACGTTCTTCTCCCAACAGACGGTCTACGGTATCAGCATAGGCTTTGCCGGCATCAGCATTGATGTCGAGAATAACCGGCTCACCCTGGTTAGACGCGCGCAGGACTGACTGATCTTCAGGAATCACGCCAACCAGCTTGATTCGCAGAATTTCCAGTACGTCTTCCATGCTGAGCATGTCACCTTTATTTACGCGGCCAGGGTTATAGCGCGTAAGCAGCAGATGCTCTTTAATCGGATCTTCGCCATTTTCAGCGCGACGAGATTTAGATGCCAGAATACCCAGAATACGGTCAGAGTCACGTACAGAAGACACTTCCGGGTTGGTGGTAATAATGGCTTCGTCGGCAAAATATAGGGCCATCAGCGCGCCGGTCTCAATACCGGCCGGGGAGTCGCAGACGATGAAGTCAAAATCCATCGCTTTCAGATCGTCCAGAACTTTCGCGACGCCTTCACGGGTCAGCGCGTCTTTATCACGAGTCTGTGAGGCCGGAAGAATAAAGAGATTTTCGGTACGTTTATCTTTGATCAACGCCTGATTTAACGACGCATCGCCCTGAATAACGTTGACGAAGTCATAAACGACGCGACGTTCACAACCCATAATCAAATCAAGGTTACGCAGGCCGATATCAAAATCAATAACGACTGTTTTCTTTCCCTTCTGGGCCAAACCTGTAGCGATGGCCGCGCTGGAGGTGGTTTTGCCAACGCCCCCTTTACCCGAAGTAACAACAATAATGCGTGCCATAGAAATTCCTTGTTAAAAAGGGATCAATTCAACGGTTGAACTGTCAAAGCGTTCTCTGCCAATTGCAGACGTGCCGCTTTGCCATAAAATTCTGCTGGGATTTTATCACTCAGCCAATAAACACCTGCGATAGACACCAGTTCTGCCGTCAGGTGGGTACAGAAAATTTGCGCTTCCCGATCGCCGCTTGCGCCCGCCAGAGCACGGCCTCTCATCATGCCATAAACGTGAATATTGCCATCAGCGATAAGCTCTGCGCCCGCACTGACGTGACTTGTAACAATCAGATCACATTGTGGAGCATAAATGCGCTGACCGGAACGAACCGGTACATTTATTAATCGTGTTTTTGTGATGGGAGTAACGTTTTGCGGCGGTGCGGCAGGTGCCGGAGCTTCAACAGGTGCGGAACGAATGGCTTTTTCTTTACCTTCTGTCAGTAAAGGAAGCCCCATTTCGTCGATTTCTGCCTTAAGTTTTGCATCCTTGCATCCGCTAACACCAATAATGCGCAGACCCGTGGACGTGACGACTTTTTGCAGCGCCGACCAGTTTACCGGGCTTTCAAGGCCACTCACGTTGATCACCACGGGAGCATGTTTTAAAAATGCAGGTGCCTGCGCGATTTTGTCTTCCAACGCCTGACGAATAACCTCGGGTTCTGCTTCATGTAAGTGAACCACTGATAAGGTGAAGCTACTGCCTTTAAGCTCGATTGGCGTGTTTGACATCCTGGCCTTACTCAATTTGCTATTATCATCCCCAGTGCGGGGTGATATTCCGAAGACTATAAGGCATGTTATAGTCAGTATTATATTGAGGCAAGCCACCATTCCGTGAATTCAGAGTAAAAGATATGTTTTGTGTGATCTACCGAAGCAGCAAACGTGACCAGACCTATTTATATGTCGAAAAAAAAGACGATTTCTCGCGTGTTCCTGAAGAACTGATGAAAGGATTTGGTCAGCCAAAGCTGGCAATGATTTTACCGCTTGATGGTCGTAAAAAACTGGTTAATGCCGATCTTGAAAAAGTAAAACAGGCACTAACCGAGCAGGGCTATTATTTACAAATACCACCGCCGCCTGAGGATTTACTCAAACAGCATTTATCTGCGGTAAAACAAAATACACCAGACGCTAAACGTTAAACTGCATCCGGCAGCAGCATGTCGCATCGATGCAGTACCTGAAATCTATGACTACGTTAGGGGAAAGTAATGTATCAACATCACAACTGGCATGGTGCTCTGCTGGATTATCCGGTGAGCAAAGTGGTTTGCGTAGGTAGCAATTATGCAAACCATATTAAAGAGATGGGGGGAGCAACGCCGGAAGAGCCGGTGTTGTTTATTAAGCCTGAAACTGCGCTGTGTGATTTGCGCCAACCGCTGGTTATTCCGGCTGATATGGGTTCCGTTCATCACGAAGTTGAACTGGCCGTGCTGATCGGGGCAACCCTGCGCCAGGCGACAGAAGAGCATGTGCGCAAAGCCATCGCTGGCTATGGTGTGGCGCTGGACCTGACCCTGCGTGATATCCAGGGCAAAATGAAAAAAGCGGGTCAGCCGTGGGAAAAAGCGAAGGGTTTTGACAACTCTTGCCCGCTGTCGGGGTTTATTCCGGTCGCGGAATTTAACGGCGATCCGCAGGATACTCAGCTCGGATTAACGGTGAATGGCGAAGTGCGCCAGCAGGGCACTACGGCGGATATGATCCATCATATTGTTCCATTGATTGCTTACATGAGCCGATTCTTCACGCTTAAAGCCGGTGATGTGGTACTGACTGGGACGCCAGCAGGCGTTGGGCCGTTACACAGCGGTGATGAACTGGCTATCAGTTTCCATGGTCAGACGCTAACCACCCGGGTGTTGTAATCTCTGTTTGCCGCCTATTTCGGGCGGCAAAACTTGCATCAACGTGCCAGACTGGTTATAAGGTGCAGCTTTAGTGAAATAGCGGATACCCTGATGAGCGACATACCTTTCTGGCAAAGTAAAACCCTTGATGAAATGACCGATGCCGAGTGGGAGTCATTATGTGATGGGTGCGGCCAGTGCTGCCTGCATAAGCTGATGGATGAAGACACCGACGAAATCTACTTTACCAACGTCGCGTGTAAGCAACTCAATATCAAAACCTGCCAGTGCCGTAATTATGAACGACGATTTGAATACGAGCCCGATTGCATCAAACTCACGCGTGATAACCTGCCAACCTTTGAATGGTTGCCGATGACCTGCGCCTATCGTTTATTAGCGGAAGGGAAAGGGTTACCGGACTGGCACCCATTGCTGACGGGCTCAAAGGCGGCAATGCACGGTGAGCGTATTTCAGTACGCCATATCGCGGTGAAAGAATCAGAAGTGCGTGACTGGCAGGACCATATTCTGAACAAACCTTCATGGGCGGACTAACGTCATGATGTTAAAGGAGTTTGTGTTTACTCGTTTTGGGCATGGGGCGCCTGTGGGGCATCACCTTCGAAATTAGCATTCAATATTGCCAGTTGATTGTCATTGTTGTCGGACATCCATTTACCGTAAATGCTGTAAACCATCTGTGCCGATGTATGCCCCATTTGAGCTGCAATGAAGTTGGGATTGACTCCGGCGCTTAATGCCCAACAAGCATAGCTTCATACGGCCTCCGTCGTCTTTTTGAAGGAGTGAGCTATTCGCGCCGATGCGATTGTCGCGTAGTCAGGATTCATGTCTATTCTGATGAAGCTGAAACCTTCTTCTATGGCTGCTCGACCCGTGCTCCCGCTACCCATCCATGGATCAAGAACGGTACCGCCATGCGGGGTAATCAACCTGCATAGGTAGCCGAGTAGTTCAGTTAGCTGACGGGCGCACTGTAAATATTGGAGGAAAGATCCACGGAGCGGGTGCTAATGCATTCTATGAGGGCGTTGATGACTATGGGAATATGGTCAGAGTTCCTGCCAATGCCATCGCTGCACCTCCTACATCGGCCGCCAGTGCGCAAAATTACGGGATGAAGAAAGACCTTGATGCAATATTCAAAGCATCACCAGATCAATTGGGGTTTATGACGGGGATTACTGGAGGTAGTGGCACTCCATCATGGGATGCAGAAGCTAGAAGCCGGTGGAGTGGTGGTGACCAGCGCCAACTTTTCAATGCTACCAAGCGCATTCAGGGAAAAATGCAAAATCAGGGCATTGCCGCAGCTCGTGATATGGGCGCATCAGGCATCAACACCGTTGCAGAGGCGAAGATGTACTTTCAGGGCATGCCGCAGGTTGACTATTCAAGCCCTCAAGCTATGCAGAAGTCTATTCGAGAAATTAAGCAGTACACCGACAACTACAACCAGCAGTATCAGGTTGATGTTGGTAATGGTGGGCAGCGGCAACAGCAAACATCACTGACGGCAGCACAACAACCAACGCAATCGAAAACATCGGGTTACCAGTCTCTATGGGGTGATTAATGGCTAAGGCATGGAAAGACGTTATTGCCTCTCAACAGTACTAGGCATTAGCACCAGAGCAGAAAGCACAGGCGCAGGAGCAATACTTCAATGAAGTAGTCTCCCCACAAGCAGGAAGCGATGCAGAGCAGGCCAAGCAGGCTTTCTACGCTGCTTACCCGCCCCCAACAACTCAACAACCTGTACAGCAGACGCAGGAATCGGTTCAACCACAGCAAGAAGATGGATTCATGTCTGACCTTGGCAATGCTGCTGCAGAGACTGGGCGCGGATTGCTTCAGGCTGGCGTTAATCTGGCGAATATTCCGGCATCATGGCTGATGCAGTAGCCAGTGCCGGGGCATGGGCTGGTCAGAAGCTTGGTATAGGAGATGGAACTTATCAACCAGCTCCACGCGTCACGACCCAAGGGCTTGAGCAGGACTTCGGTTTGCAGCAGGGGGCGCTTACTCCTCAGACAACAGAAGGTAAAATCTTCTCAGAAGCGCTTCCATACCTGACTCCAGTAGGAGCAGAACGAATTGCAGCACAGGCTCCATCTATTGCAGGACGTGTTGCTCAGGGCGCATCACGTTTGCTTGCAGAGAACGCTGTTGGTTCTCTGGCTGCAAATAGTGAACGTGATAATCCTGAAGCTCTGGCAGCAGATCTAGGTACTGGTGTTGCACTTGGTGGGGCTATTAACCAGTTGGGCCGTGCCGCAGGGGCTGTCTATCGTGGAATCCGCGGTACGATAGCACCAGAAGCGCAACAGGCTATTCAGTTCGCTAATGCTGCTGACGTTCCTCTGCATACGACTGACGTTTTGCAGCCAAATTCCCGTGTCGGTCGCATGGCGCAAACCACAGCTGAAAACATCCCGTTCGCCGGCACAAGCTCAATGCGAGCTGGACCGCAGGAAGCTCGCAGCCAGTTGGTAGATGAGTTTGCATCGCGATTTGGTGAGTATGAACCGTCGATTGTGGTTGGTAGCCTGAAGGCTAAATCATCTGGAATTCGCAGAGCTGCTGGAAATCGTCTGGAACAGGTACAGAACGCCATGGCAGGAGTTAACATCCAGCCAGGTCGTGCTATTCAGCAAATTGATAATGAAATCGCTGATTTGCAGAAGCTTGGAGGCGCTGCCGATAACGAAACCATCTCAAAGCTTAAAGTATACAGGGAAGAGTTATCTCGCAATGCCGGGGCAAGCGGAGCAATGGCTATGGATCTGCAGTAACTAAGTGCATTGCGCAGCCAATTCAGACAGGACGTGAAGGGAGAGCGTCAGGCTCTAATTAACAGATCTGAGGCTGCAGTTTATCGAGTCTACAACGCAATTACCGGAGATATCGACAGCGCTATAGGGCAGAATCTTGGTAATGACAGCCTGCGTCGTTATAAGCAAGCTAACTCCATCTACGCTGATGAAGCCAACAAACTACAGAATACTCGCCTCAAGAATGTGATCATGAAAGGAGACCTAACTCCTGAAGTGGTAAACAACATGCTTTTCAGCAAGAACAAATCAGAGGTTCAGAATCTGTATCGGTCTGTCGGACAGGTGGGGCGAGCTCAAATGCGTAATGGCATCATCGGAAAGGCTATGGAGAAATCAGGTGGTTCTCCAGACCAATTCCTGCGCCAGGTTAACTTGATGTCAAACCAGACGGGAATCGCTTTTAAAGGACGAGATGCTGCATATCTGAAAGGACTGAAGAACTACCTTGAGTCAACCAAGCGAGCAGGTCAGGCCGGGGTAACAACGCCAACAGGTCAGCAGACAATCCCGTTCATTTTAGGTATCGGATCTGCAACGAACCCGGCACTCGTTGGGGTTGGTGGTGGTTATGGATTGCTGGCGAGAATGTATGAGAGTGAACCGGCACGTAACGCAATGCTTCGTCTTGCCAACACGCCTCGTGGATCTACGGCATTTGAGAAGGCGTTAGCAGATGTTGAGCAAGTTGTTAACTCTGTTGCTCAGGGCGCTAAGTCAGAAACGTTAAGCGAATAGCAACTTTCCTACAACAACACCGCAGAGTAACAAAGCAAAGTTCAGCAAATCACGTTCCATAAATCCTCCTGAATTTCAAATCATTATAATCCAAATTCACCGCAACGTTGCGCAAGTTTTAGCTTGTGCAGTTATCAGGATCAGTCATCTCACCAGGAGGTGTATCTATTTTTGAAATGTATATTTTGCCATTAAAGTTAGCTTTAAATGAGCGTGCCAAGGTAAACAATTGAGCTGGCATGCTTACAACAATATTGGCTGTAATGTCTGACATTTACTATGCTCCGGGCGCAGCAAAACTATGTGCAGGTTTATCTGGAGAATGAGGATGGGTCACACGTCCCAGTTTCTCAGCCAATTATCATCAATGCAGGCGGATATCCTGTTTACAACGGACAGATTTCAAAGTTTGTTACCGTTGAAGGTTATGCAATGTCTGTATATGACGCCGCGGGTGTTCAGCAACACTACTTCCCAAACATACTGAAATACGACCCGGATCAGTTAAGACAGGGTTTGGCTGGGCCAGGCGGTGCAGATTTAATTGGTATAGGTAATAGCACGGTAGCAGAAAGGCTCAACAACTCTACGATTCAGGCAGTGCACAATCTCTATGGTTTCACACCAGACAGGAAAGTAACTGTAAACGTGATATCAATGTTTGATGGATGGTCAGTTGATGCTACTGGAAATTACCGGCCATATGGAGGTGGGTATTTCGTTTTCGATCCTGACATGGAAAAGAGCAAGCATGATGGAGCATTCATAGTAAGCTCCACAGTACCTTGGGATGGCTCTCTGGCTGGTCGTGATGACTGGCTGGATAAAGTTGGTGAAACATCACCTACCGGGAAGGGTGCTTGGGTTCGTTGCGCTTCAGGAAGGAAGGTAAATATCCTATGATATGGTGCTACACGAGTTAATGCTGATGATAATACGAAGCCTATTAAAAAATTCGTAAACAAAATGCTGTCTGAGAACATGAATGGGTATGTTCCGAGAGGCAATTACCGAACTGTTGAGCGCATATTGTTTGATTTGAATATATCACCCACCAGAAACTTTGGTGAACTTTCTGGCGATGGAGCATATGAAAGCATACTGTTCTCCAGTGCAACCGATGCCAATGCAATTCATTTTTACAATTCGAAAGGCGCTGAAGGACCAGACTGTTTCCAGGGTAAAATTAGCAGAATAGGGTTCTCAGCATCCCCTCTTTCTGGTGCTACCATTATATTTGGACTTGAGGACTTCACTGATAACTTCGGAAACTGGAGTTTTGATCAGGTTCACTTCGCATCTGATACCAGAGTTGGAACTGTTACAGATGACAGGATCGTTCTGAAACTTAACTGGCTTTTTGATTGCACTTTTAATAACGTTGTTGTTACAGGATATCCTAACTATGGAAAATCTGTAGAAATGGATAAGGTTCAGTTCACAACATGGAATGGTGGCAGTATATCAAATGCTAAGTATGGGCTGTATTTTGGAGCGGTATCAGCAAATAACCACAGCATAGTGTTTACATCTCTGGACATGGAGAATATTCATTATGGTGTCTATAGCAGAGATATTCACCTCGAAAAGATTAGATTTATTTCTCCATTTGTCGATATTCGAGATCCCGATGCTGATGACGAACCGGCAGACAACTATGTAATAAATATTGAACAAGGTGACAGAAAGACTGTTTTAATTGATGACATCAGGCTAGGTCGTGTTTATTCAAATCTTTCTACTGGTAAATTTTTTGGACCAACACATAGTCATGAAAAATTAATAGTTACTGGTTTTTATCCAGACTAACCAAATCCAGCGGTTCCCGCTACTGATATAGCCTATCAAAACAAAACAGGTCAATTGCAGAGGGTTCTTGTTTACCTTGCGCTTGGCACTACCAGTATCTTCATCAATGGAGAGGACACAGGTTTTAAAAGTGGTGAGTTCACCATCGATGTTGGAGAGCAAATTGCCATTAGATATACGGGAACTGCTCCGGCGTGGAGATGGAAAGCCATTCGCTGAGTAATATGAAAAGCGGCCATCAGGCCGCTTTCAATCACTTCCAGTATCTTGGGTAATATTCAAGGTATTGGTTAAGACTGAACATTGATGCCAGAACGCAGATGACAGCAATAAGAATCAATGCAGACCTACCTGCTTTTTCCATTCTCATTGCCGACAACGCGAAAAGAAGTGCTATCAAAAACCCTATCTTAAGCCTGTCGAATGTGTAAATTATCGCGTGCTCAAACATGGCTACGTTCTCTATCAGCAGAATGCCAACAACAGCAATAAGAATGTATGCAGTTATATAGTTATCTTTACTGAAAGAATCGCTTTTTTTGACAAAAAGTGATGCAACAACCATGAGGATTGATGATATCAACCATGGACCATATGACTGATAAACTGACAGCCACCAGTCATTCCATCCAACATACGCAACCTCTAATCCCCTGGATGCTGCTCTGTTAGAAAGTTCTTTGAAGTAAGGACCAAGGCCTACCATGAACGAGTAGTACCACAACAGAGTCAGACCGCCAAGGATGGCTATACCAGAATAGATAATGGTGTTTTTATAGCCAGATTTATTTTTTATATCGCTAATAAGCACCACAAAAAATACCGCTACGCACATCAGATATGCTGTCCACTCAACCCAGCAAGCTACTGCAGACAACACCCCCAGTGCTATAACAGTTTTTCTGTTTATCCCGATAGCTAATAAAAGCAACGCCGCCGATGCAAATATCTGGAAAGTTTGATGTGCCCACATTGATAGTTGATGTGAGTGCATTGGCTCTACAGCGTAAAGCATCGGAATAACTGAAAGAAAAGAAATTACAGCGCTATACTTTGATTTTTTTGTGAAAATAGAAATAGCAAAATATGTTAGAATTACTGATGTAATCCAGAACAGCATGTTAACCCATTGTAGCATTTCCCATGAAATAGGTATACCAGACACTAGGGATGCCGTTTTTATTACGCCATAAGATATAATCATGGAGCCAGGTGGGAAAGATGAGTATACAGCTTCGTGATTTATTCTTGCAGATGGGAGAGTTGCCGGTTCGTGAGGTTCAGGCCAGGGTGTGGCAACGCAAGGCGCATCAAGTGCAGTGCAAGGACGACTAACCGCGAAGTAGTGCTTGTTGATCGGGAGCATGTCGTAACGTTTTAGCGTGTTGAAAAAATGCGCTGATGCTTCAGCATTTTCCCATCTTTTATTCCAGTGGCCCTTGTCTGATGGTGATCCATAGTTGTAGCCATATAAAGTTATTGCCGTTATCAGCCATAGAGCAACAATAGCTATTGCTCCTATGATTGTAGACCTGCGCATCGTGCTTCCTTTTTCTTGCTAATACTCAGTGGTTGGATGATATGATTTCGTTATAGAGGCTGGCGATTATACACTTCTTGGGTAATGACTCCAACTTATTGGTAGTGTTTTATGTTCAGATAATGCCCGATGACTTTGTCATGCAGCTCCACCGAT
>NZ_JAWPBF010000025.1:0-42219 GCF_033341895.1 Citrobacter sp. HN-141
TTGAATGGGTTCATGTGCAGCTCCATCAGCAAAAGGGGATGATAAGTTTATCACCACCGACTATTTGCAACAGTGCCCCCCGCCCTGCAGGAACGCCTGCGCCAACTGCATCCCTACGAACTCCCGGAGCTGCTCGCGGTCGAAGCCGCGTCCGGCCTGCCCGAATACCTGCAATGGCTGGCCGCCGAGAGCCGACCGGTAAACTGAGCCAATGACCGCATCCACGATCCGCCTGCGCCGCTGGCTGGCCGGGCTCGCCCTGCTGCTTGCGCTGCCCGCGACCTCGGCCGTCGCCCAGGACTTCGAACTGCCGCCGGTCGACGAGGTCTTCGTCCTGTCCGCGCAGGCCACCGCGCCGGACCGCATCGAGGTGCGCTGGCGGATCGCCGACGGCTATTACCTGTACCGGCACCGCACCTCGGTCAAGGCCGATGCCGCCTTCACCGGCGCGACCATGGCGCTGCCGAAGGGCAAGGCCTACCGCGACGAATTCTTCGGCGACGTCGAAACCTACCGCAAGGAATTGCTCGGCACCCTCACCGGCACGCCCGCGGCCGGCGCGAGCGCGACCACCCTGACCGTGAAGTACCAGGGCTGCGCCGATGCCGGCGTGTGCTACCCGCCGCAGACCCGCACCCTGAAGGTCGCGTTGCCGGGCGAAGCGGGCGCTGGCGGCTTCGGCTGTAAGGCGCGCGGGCTGCATGATTATGTCGTCAAGAACGGCTCTGCCGATCATCCCAACGCCGAGGTGAAATTCGCACTGGGTGATGTGGTCAACACCATGATCGGCTGCACTAATGGTGAAACGATCATGCTGTGCCACGACACCTCGCTGCCGCGCCCCTATTCTCTCGGCTTTCGGGTGCAAGGCACCGAGGGGCTGTGGATGGACGTCAACAAGTCGATCTATCTGGAGGGCAAGAGCCCACAGCCGCACCGCTGGGAGCCTGCCGAGGGCTGGTTTGCGAAATACGATCACCCGCTATGGAAACGCTACGCCGATCTGGCGGCAGGGGCCGGGCATGGCGGGATGGACTGGTTCGTGATCCACGCTTTTGTCGAGGCGCTGAAGGCCAAGGCCCCGATGCCAATCGACATTTACGACGCGCTGGCCTGGAGCGCGATCACGCCTCTGTCGGAACAATCGATTGCTGAGGGCAATCGCACGTTAGATTTTCCCGACTTCACCCGAGGGCAGTGGCGCACCCGCAAGCCGATCTTTGCGCTGAACGACGCCTATTGATCGACGCGATTTAGGCCAAGCGCACCGCAAAGGCGAAATTGGTAATCTTGTCGGTATCCTTGACGCCCGGCGCGCTTTCGACGCCGCTGGAGGTATCGACCAGCGGCGCTCCGGTGCGCGCAATCGCCTCGGCAACATTCGTCGGATTTAGCCCGCCTGCCAGCCCCCACGGCAAGGCACCGCGATATCCGGCCAGCAGCGACCAGTCGAACGCCAACCCCATGCCGCCGGGCAGCGCGCCTTTGGGGGTCTTGGCGTCGAACAAGATCAAGTCCGCCGCCCCGGCATAGGCTGCGGCGCGTGCGACATCGCTGGCGCTGGCGACGGGCAGCGCCTTCCACACCGGCTTGCCAAACCGCGCGCGCAACTGGGCCACGCGTTCGGGCGATTCCGAACCGTGCAGCTGCAGCGCGTTCAGCTTGGCTGCCACCAGTGCGTCGGCGATGACAGCATCATCCGCATCGACGAACAAACCGACCATGGCGATCTGGCCAGCTGCGCGCGATGTCAAAGCGCCCGCGACATTCGACGTAACCGCACGGGGCGACGCTGGATAGAACACCAACCCGGCATAGTCCGCCCGCGCCGCGATGGTCGCATCGAGCGCCTCGGGTGTGCTGATCCCGCAAATCTTGATTTTCGCGGGCATGCGGTCAGTCGGGGTTCTGGATCAGCCGCACCAGCGTGCAGTCGGGATCGATCAGGTAGCCGATCCTCAGGCCGCTCGCCTCCAGTTGCGGAGCTTTGAAGCGCGGCCAGCCGGTGCTTTTTTCCTCGGCTCCCGCCGCGTTCACCAATGCCACCATGGCATCGAGATCATCCAACCGCAGGCAACAGCCGAACGAGCTCGTAGCTGGGTCGAGGTCAGGATAGGGGAAGAATTCGAGCTGCAAACCGCCGCGCTGCAGGATCATCCAGCCGCGATCCTTCCAACTCGTCGCAAAGCCCAGCTTCGCATAAAACGCCTCTGTCACATCGAAATCGCGCGATGGCAGATTGGGGGTGACGTGGTCAGCCATGGCTCAGCGCAGCTTGTCGGCCATGCGGGCCGTATGAGTGATTGCGGCGCGGCTATCGGGGGCGGAATGGCTCATCACGATCATGCTGGCCTTGGGGAACGCCGCACCAAACGCGCGCGCTGACGCGGCGTAGTGCTCAGTGTCGGCATCACCGAGATTGCCGAGCGACTTGGCCTTGCTGTCCTTGATCAGGCAGCCACCAAAAGCGATGTCGGTGCCGTCGATCCCAACGGTGATATTGTCACTGGTGTGGCCGGGGCCGGGGTAAAATACCTTGAGCGGGCCAAAGTTGGGCGCGGTTGCTGGTTCGACCCAGCCATTGGCGGCGAAAGTCAGGCTGTGTTGCGCCGCAACCAGCCCCTCTTGCGGGGCAAGCTGGTTCGACAACGCATTGGCATAAGTCGCAATCCCCGCCGCATGCAGCGCGTCCATACCGCCCATCTTGTCCTGATGCGCGTGAGTCACCACCGCCAGCGCGACCGGCAGGTTGATCTCCTGCTTGATCCAGTTGAGGATCTGGGCGGTCTGGTCATCGGTCCAGGCGGTATCGACCAACAGCACGCGGCCGCCATCCCTGACGATCAAACCGTTGGAAGCGACTGCCCCGAAACCCGGCATGTCGAGATAGGAAGTGTGCTGCCAGACATTCGGTGCGAGCTGGCGGAAAACCAGATCGCCAAACCGTTGGTCGCCAGTTTCCATTTGCTGGCCAATCGTCGGGCGGATTTCACCGGGCATGCACCCGCTCAGCATCAATGCAGCGGCTAATGCGGTGCTCAGCTTCGCGACCGGGTGCATAATATTGGGCAATTCCATCAAGTTTTCCTTTTATTCAGCATTAAAAACCCCGCAAATGCGAGGCCTAGTAAATAGATGATCTTAATTTGGTTCACTGTAGCAAAAATATGGGGCGAATTCAAACATGAGGTGCGACAGTTTCAAAAGCCATATGATAATCAACAAGCTGAGCAAATTTCTCTAAGGAAGGTGCGAACAAGTCCCTGATATGAGATCATGTTTGTCATCTGGAGCCATGGAACAGGGTTCATCATGAGTCATCAACTTACCTTCGCCGACAGTGAATTCAGCAGTAAGCGCCGTCAGACCAGAAAAGAGATTTTCTTGTCCCGCATGGAGCAGATTCTGCCATGGCAAAACATGGTGGAAGTCATCGAGCCGTTTTACCCCAAGGCTGGTAATGGCCGGCGACCTTATCCGCTGGAAACCATGCTACGCATTCACTGCATGCAGCATTGGTACAACCTGAGCGATGGCGCGATGGAAGATGCTCTGTACGAAATCGCCTCCATGCGTCTGTTTGCCCGGTTATCCCTGGATAGCGCCTTGCCTGACCGCACCACCATCATGAATTTCCGCCACCTGCTGGAGCAGCATCAACTGGCCCGCCAATTGTTCAAGACCATCAATCGCTGGCTGGCCGAAGCAGGCGTCATGATGACTCAAGGCACCTTGGTCGATGCCACCATCATTGAGGCACCCAGCTCGACCAAGAACAAAGAGCAGCAACGCGATCCGGAGATGCATCAGACCAAGAAAGGCAATCAATGGCACTTTGGCATGAAGGCCCACATTGGTGTCGATGCCAAGAGTGGCCTGACCCACAGCCTAGTCACCACCGCGGCCAACGAGCATGACCTCAATCAGCTGGGTAATCTGCTGCATGGAGAGGAGCAATTTGTCTCAGCCGATGCCGGCTACCAAGGGGCGCCACAGCGCGAGGAGCTGGCCGAGGTGGATGTGGACTGGCTGATCGCCGAGCGCCCCGGCAAGGTAAGAACCTTGAAACAGCATCCACGCAAGAACAAAACGGCCATCAACATCGAATACATGAAAGCCAGCATCCGGGCCAAGGTGGAGCACCCATTTCGCATCATCAAGCGACAGTTCGGCTTCGTGAAAGCCAGATACAAGGGGTTGCTGAAAAACGATAACCAACTGGCGATGTTATTCACGCTGGCCAACCTGTTTCGGGCGGACCAAATGATACGTCAGTGGGAGAGATCTCACTAAAAACTGGGGATAACGCCTTAAATGGCGAAGAAACGGTCTAAATAGGCTGATTCAAGGCATTTACGGGAGAAAAAATCGGCTCAAACATGAAGAAATGAAATGACTGAGTCAGCCGAGAAGAATTTCCCCGCTTATTCGCACCTTCCCTTGGTATTCGAAGCTGGTCAACAGCTGGCTGAGTATCCTGGAGTTGAAGTAAACGATGGCATTGGTGACCAGGCGAGCGCACTCATTCCATAGCTGGATTTCTTCGTCTGAACTGCCCCGGAACTGATCCCCATTGACGCTGCTCACGGCCCGACGCAGTTGGTGATAGGCCTCTCCCCGGTTCAGCGCGCGCTGAACATAGTTTCTTAAACTGGCATCATCGATGTAGCACAGTAGATAATTCGCTTTCACCAGGCGATTGTATTCCGTCAGGGCTTCCAGCAGCGGGTGATTGCGCTTGTACTCCGAGAGCTTTCTCACCAAGGTGGCTTGCGTTGTTTTCCGCTGCTTAAGTGATACTGCAATCCGTTGGATGGTATCCCAGTGCTGCGCAATACGATGGGTATTGATTGGCTTTTTTAAGCACAGCTGAATTCGGTGTTCTTTGTCTTCCTTGACATCAAACATGTCATTGATCACTTTGCCAACCTGGGCATAGCGTGGGGCAAACTGGTATCCGAACAGATCCAGTAACGCGAAGTTCACATGGTTCACCCCATGGGTATCGGTTGAGAGCACATCCGGAATGATGTCTGACGTATTGCTCATCAACAAATCAAAGATGTAGTGCGATTCATGTTCGTTGGCGCCGATCACTCTGGCGTTGATCGCAGCGTGATTGGCGATCAAGGTCATGGCAGAAACACCTTTTTGAGTGCCAAAGTACTTCGACGAATAACGGGTTTTGAAGGTCTCGCGCCGGGCTTCGAACTTTTGACCATCGGCACTGGCGTGGATCACATCTTCCTGGATGTTGTAGTACCGGAAGATGGGTAGCTTGGCTGTCGCGTTATTGATGTTGTCGTTAGCAGCATTCAATGTTTCCAGGCGAAGATAGTTCGCCTGGATAGTGCTGAGCTGATCATAGGTACGATCAGAGATCTGTGCCATGCCGTAAATGCCTTGATTGGTTGCATTGCCGACCAGAATTGCCAACAGGTCATATTCATGGGAACGGCTTCTGGATTGGGAACCCAGCACATGAGCGAAGCAGTCAATGAAACCGGTGTCACGATCAACCATGCGCAGTACATCCGCAATCCCCGTTGTGGGAATTTGCTGGAAGAAGGGATTGTTGACCAGATGATGTTTGCTGGCCGAAGGCAGGCGCCAGAAGCGTTTACCCTGCGGATTACGCAAGATGATATTCCGGTTGTCTTCCTGTTCAAGATATTCGCCGACTTCGTACAAACGGGTATCCAATTCCATGGCCATCTGTTTGATCAGCTTTTCAGGCTCCTCCGCTAATTTTGTAAAATGGCTCTGTTGAAGCAGCGTATATTTGTTTTTTCGCCAATGTTCCCCGTCGATCAGGTCGGCGTCGAGTGCCCGGTATTTAGTGATATCAGGCAGCGTCAGCTGGCCATTCAGGCGATCAGGAATCTGTTGATAGAGGAACCACTCATAACGATCGATCAGGATATTCCCTTCACCATCCAGCAGGAATTCACGTGATTTTTTGGAAAGGAGTCTGGTGTCGGCAGTTTGCAACTGAGCGTCCTGGCCGTTGAGTTCGTTTTGTGTTTTCGCCAAGGCGGCCGCTAAGTGCTGGGTGCCGTCGCAGCCTTCGAAGCGCAGACATAGGAACAACTCTCGCAGCAAACCTTTCCGCAGACTTTCTTTCTCGTCGCAGTACTGCCACATGGCTTCATCGACCGATCGTCGCTGCTCGTTCAGGAAGAGACATACAGATTCCAGATCCCTTTTGGTCAGCAGGCTCAGTGCTTGCTGTCTTACTGTTGCAAACGGTAGTTGCAGATCAATGCTGTCATCAATGAACAGGTGCAGTACTTCAGCTGCCTTGCTGACATTTTTAGCTGCTTTTTGCCAATCCTTAAACACCGCTTCCTGCGCATAATCCTTTGCCTTCTGTTTGGTCTGTCTGACATGATGCACAAAGCCATCGGCAATACGTTCCAGCGCTTGCTGCCATCGCGTTTGAAGATAGCACAATAAATACAGCCATTGGCTGCCTACGGTTTGACGTTTCAGTTTGGCACCGTAGTAGTCGACTTTCTCTGCCAGGTGTTGCAGATTTTTCTGCGACAGTGATAGCGTGCTCAACAGCAGATCCACTTCCGGCATCCAATGCTGGATATGGCGATAGACAATCAGTTCTTTCTCCAACTCGGTTCCGGTGAAGTTACGAGCCGATTGTCGCAACTGTCGGAACGGCAGTGGACCTGTGCCGTTCACGAGCTCCGCCAGTGCTTGCTTAAGACCGCGTGACATTGCACGCTCAAGGTGCGCGGCCATGTGTTCCTGTTCGTCTCCCACCACCTGACTGATGATCTTTTGCAGCGTGCTGTAGGCAGGGATTGCGATCTTCTGCCCCGAACAATATTCATTGGCCGCATCGAAGAGGTGCCTAGGCGCTGTCCAGGCTCTGGCTTGCTGGGATAAGTAATCTCTCAACGCCGCTCCATGGTCTTTGACATTCCAGCGCTGGTAGTTGCAGAGCTGGAAAACACGTTGGTAAATCCGTTCGTTCTCTTTTGGCGTGAGATTAAAGGGTCTACAGCCTGGGCCTGGTAGAACGGTTTGATAAACGTATTTGAGGTCCTGCTTGATCTGATGAAAGCCGGGATTCAGCACCACCGGCTTGGCTTTGAAATAGCCCAGCAGTACCACCAGCATGTAACGCTGGCCCCGATGACGGAGGCTTTTAGCGATCGCCAGTTCCTTATCGTTCAGCGAGAAAAAGAAGCGTTGGTCGGCGGAGGTGAAAGCGGGGGGTCCATATAACTCATCTTGTTCTGCCTCGGACAAGATTTGGACACGTTCTTCGAATGCCATGGATTTAGCCCAAAAAGACTAAATCTTACTCAAACAGAGCCCAAATAGGGATCTCGAAAAAAGTAATACCCCTCTGGAGGCCACAGACGGCGGGGCCTCCAGAGCACTTTGTCGTTTTTGGACGGAAAATCCCTAGAACCCCTCAGTGGGACGAAATGATCCGGACCGCTGGCTCCCTGAAGCTGGGCAAAGTACAGGTTTCAGTGCTGGTCCGTTCATTGCTGAAAAGTGAACGTCCTTCCGGACTGACTCAGGCAATCATTGAAGTGGGGCGCATCAACAAAACGCTGTATCTGCTTAATTATATTGATGATGAAGATTACCGCCGGCGCATTCTGACCCAGCTTAATCGGGGAGAAAGTCGCCATGCCGTTGCCAGAGCCATCTGTCACGGTCAAAAAGGTGAGATAAGAAAACGATATACCGACGGTCAGGAAGATCAACTGGGCACACTGGGGCTGGTCACTAACGCCGTCGTGTTATGGAACACTATTTATATGCAGGCAGCCCTGGATCATCTCCGGGCGCAGGGTGAAACACTGAATGATGAAGATATCGCACGCCTCTCCCCGCTTTGCCACGGACATATCAATATGCTCGGCCATTATTCCTTCACGCTGGCAGAACTGGTGACCAAAGGACATCTGAGACCATTAAAAGAGGCGTCAGAGGCAGAAAACGTTGCTTAACGTGAGTTTTCGTTCCACTGAGCGTCAGACCCCTGTTACCGATGCAAGAACAGGGGAGTTTCATGAAATGCCTGTTTAGGAGTGATTAAAGGTAACTTGTGCGCAGAAGGTCAGGTGTGTGGTGGTTAGTACAGACTAGTGAATGTTGTAACTAAACTATATTTTTATTAAAGGCCGGAGGTGGTGTTCCTCCGGCCTTAATTACGTTTCCGTGTTCATTAGTCGATGAACTGGCGGATCAGTTCCAGAATGGCAATCAGCGCGTTTGCAAGCGCCGCTACCGCCCTCAGAACGATGATTAACAGGTTAATCATCCGTTTTCTCCATAAATGGAGTAAAGACACCGTGGCTTGCTCTTACACTGCCTGTCACCACGGCTTCTCTTCGTCTTGTCAGTTGTAGAGAGTCTCACTCCTGCCAGAGCACAGATAACCAGCACCACCTGTATTACCTGTCAGGACTTTGAACCTGTTCATGCCGCATTTAGCGGAATGCAGGGAGAGACTCACCACAGAGCTAACCCTCTGATTATACGTTTATCTAACGTTCAGGCAAACCGTTAACGCACAGTCACTGCCCGTCATATTGCATAATCAGGCTTCACGGATTATCATACTATTGTCAGTTGTAGAGAGTTTCCCTTCCGGGCTGAGTTACCAGCTCGCACCGGAACCGTAAAAAAGCCGACCTCACCAGTCGGTTTTTTTACGTCTGCGGTTTCCCGCTTCGTTTAAATCTATTTTAAATGAATAAATTGTTCTGCGGCAAACCCAACAACATAAGGACGTTAGGGTTGATGGTTGCCGAAATCGCGGTGCGTTACGTGAATTCTGAGGTTTTGCGAGGGGGATTGGGCGCGAGAATTTACGAGAGAGCGCCGGAACAATGCCGGGATCACAAACCATCACCCGTGAAAGAAATCTTCCGGCATTGCCCGGTCAGGTAGTATGACATTCATTGTCAACGGCCATCAATTTATAAGCTGCTTTGCACTTCATAAAAGATCACCACCAGGGCTGCTAAAACAGTACCGATAGCCAGCACGTTAAAAAGTACGTCCTTCATCTTTACGAACGACATACTGATTTGCGTCCTTTCCCTTTTGTCAGCCTTCTCTATCATCCAGCGTTGGTATGAATCACTGTTACTTTTTCTGTCCATGTTCCCCCCAATTCATCAATGAGCACCAGGCGGCCACCAGGCTTCTTGCCAACAAAGTAACGGCCTCGCGGCAGACGTTCGCCAGTCTTCAGCCGTTCGATCCAGTCCTGAAATGCAGGGCGCGGTTTATAGCTGTAGCGGCCAAAATCAGCTAAAGACTGCGTGACCATGACTGTTTGGCAGCCATGCTTTCTCATATCACGAAACGTATTTTCCAGTGCAGCCAGTGTATTCATTTGCACGTTCTCTCTGCTTTTCCCATGAAGATATTAACGACACTCAAAACTAACACCGTTGGCATGATCACGGCAGCATAGCCGACAGCAACGGCCTGATATATGGTCAATGAGTAGTCGGGCTGTTTATACAATACGACTGAAAAAATGCTCCCCAAACAAGCAAGCAGAGTTAAAAACAAGTAATCGACAAATCTGTTTTTATAGATAACCCATGCAACGATGCAGGGATATGACACCAGGCACAGGATAATCGCATTTGTGGTATGCACGTTTCGCTCCTTGTTATTTAAGGGTTGTCAGCCAGATCAAACAGATTGTTCAGGCTGGAACGGAATTGTTTTACCGATGATACCAGCTCCTGACTCCGCGCTTTTTCCTGCGCCAGTTCACGCCGTAGCTGCGCCATCTCGTCTCTGTTACGCTGAAGCTCAAGGATAGCCGTCATAAAGGTTTTGCTGGCTGATGCCTGTCCGGTCGCTTCCTGCGCCTTTTTAATGGCCTGATCTTCGTCGTCATTCGTTCTGATTGTGTAATGCCCCATGATACCCCTCTTTTGCTGTCATTTTTGCGCTGCCGGCGCGAACCCGGGAAGAAACTTTGCTGGCAAAAAACACTGGCCAACAGATGTGACCGGGAAAATTTGCTGGCAATTAATTTTCGATGAAAGCCAGCTCGCAATCGCCGCATTCAATATTCAGTCCGGCTTTGCCCCACACGGCAGCGCCACACCCGCGACACTGATATTTAACTTTATTTCGTTTTGGCTTGTCCTCAAATGCTGCAACTGACAAATCATTGTCATTGCTCCCGGCCATATCATCTGAATGGCTCCCGTTCTGCGGTGACACTGACGGCAGCAGAGCCATAGAAAGCACCGCTTCTATATCAATCCCGGCCTCAGCATTTTGATGCGCCAGAGCAAGCGTTTCGCGCCATTGCTCTATTACGGCGGTCATATCTTTTTGTTGTTCGACCTGGACAGGGAAGCGATCAAACCAGCTCAAAGCAAATTGCCCCTGGAACAGTTCCAGTGTGACGCGCTGGAAGCGGCCACCAGGGATCGGATAGTCATTAATCTTCTGGCCGACTTTCGCACCACCAGGTCTCCCGGTGGAGGAGGGCATAAGTCCGATACTTTCCATTTTTGCCGCCCACTGCGCATTGTGGTACGTCTTACGCGACGGGTTGCCGTAGTGGTACTGCCACATATGGCACTGCTCATGAACCAGCGTTTGCATGACTTCAATAAGCGGGTACACCGGGAAGTATTCAGGATTGAGGGCGATTTCATCAATCATCCTGCCGCTGCCGTCAGCAGCAACAAAGCGCCTGTAACTGAAATAGCCCATTGTGTTCTTGCCGCGCTGGAACGTAATCAGACAGTCAGGGAGTTCGCCGTCAAAAAGGCGCTGGTTATAGAAATCAAACGCCTGTTGTAGCTCGCTGTAAGCGCGTTCCGTGGCTCTTGTCATGCTGAAGTTCGCTTAGCGGCGTTCCGATATTCCTGTAACTCTGCAACAATAGCAGGGAACACATCAGCGCAACGCTGTGCCAGCTTAACCGCCTTTGAACAAACGCCCATACCATGTGCTCTTTTGAGCGCCTCCAACAAATCTACCAGTTCCTCGTCAGTGATTTTTTCAGTCATCTATTAAGCTTCTCCATTATCTGTATCGTACGATACAGATAATATAAACCACACCTTTGATAGCGGCAATCTTTTTTGCTGGCAATTTCACGCCCAGGGCGGGCATCGAGCGGGTAATATTGCTGGCAAAAATCAACGGCCAAACCGGCTGCAGGAAACTGGTTTGCTGGCAAGCGTGATTTACTGCTGGGCTTGACACCTTGCCATTGTATGACGCTTGTTTTAGTGTCAAATGAACAACCAGCGCGAGAAGAATATAGGAAGCAAAAGCAATGGATATCAAACCTAACTCAGTGATCCACCTGGAGCCAGGCGAAACATTACCCGGCTATACCAATCTGAAACCCGTACCTGATAAGTATTTCGATGAGTTAAAGGCACTCATAAATAAACTCAATACTCAATCCGGTAATATTTACCTCAAGTTAAAACAGATGTACGCCTTTTTGGATCGTTTTAACAAAGAATTTGTGAGCACGTTTACCTCCTGTCAAAAGGGGTGCTCTTCGTGCTGTAAAATGGATGTTCATTTAACCGCGCTTGAGGCAACACATATTGCACAAGCAAGTAAACTTACTGCCAGAGACAACCCGCTTACGACCGGGCATGAGTCAAAATGTCCGTTTTTGTCTGAGAAGGGAACATGCTCAATCTACAATTACCGCCCGCTGTTATGCAGGACATATCATGTACTCACTCCGCCGGAGATGTGTAATGACCTGGATGCACAAGTCATGCAGTATGGTTCTCAAAGCGCGAACATGGGAAATCACATCTACAAAACAATAGCAGAGTGGATCTATTTTCAGACGTATCACTGCACTGGTAAGTTAGAAACCAAAGATATCAGAGACTACTTCCCTTATCCCCGCGAAGATATCCAAAGATTTCTTCACCATAACCCCCCGCGCCCTTTTTGCTAAAAAAAAGCCTCTGACGCAGTGTCAGAGGCTTGTTAGATTACTGTTCGTCACCAGCAGTGCTGGAAGCATCTTTTTTGATGAGAAACTCATCAAGAGAACGGCCAGCTTTTAACGCTTCGTCGATTGGTTTTGGTGTCCGGCCACGACCAGACCAGTATTTCGTTTCGCCGTTTTCATCAAACTGATATTTAGGCGGCGCTTTTGGCAACGTCTTTTTGCGTGTTTTTTGCGCATCTTCGGACAGGCCAAGCAGTTCTTCCGGTGAAAAACCTTCTCCGGCAATCAACTGGAGCAGTTCCTGGCGCTTTCTTTCGCGCTCTGCGCGTTCTGCTGCCTCACGCTCTGCTTCTTCACGACGTTCTTCGATCACGGCGTTAAGCTTTTCCTGCATTTCCAGCAGTTGTTCAAAGCTGGTTTCTCGCGCAAAAACACGAACAGAGCGAATATTCAGGAGTAGCTTTTTTGTTGCGTCAAACGTTTCATTTTCACTCATCGAGTTAATCCTTATTTTTTACTGAACTGAAACCCAAGTTTACCCGTAGTTTTATCCTGCAAAACAATTGCAGCGTCAAACTTTTTCCCGGTTTTATTACTGGTAAAGCCTTTAATCTCTCCGGTTTTACCTTTTTTGATTAATGTCTCAACCTGATTTTGTGTCAGTTTTTTTCCTGACACTTCAGACCAGATTTTAAACTCGCACCCGGAACAGAAAAAGCCTTTAGGCCGGATAATAATTTCTTTACTGCATGAAGGGCAGGGGGCTTCGAGCCGGGACATGGAACCTTCTGATCTGGATTTTGCTTCCATATCCGGTTTGCCGTCTTTGTCCGGGAATGTTGTCTTGCATTCAGGGTAGCAGGAGCATCCCCAGAAAAAGCCATTTTGCCCCTTACGCTTACGCAGGAAACCGTTGTTACAAACCGGGCAGGGCGTGGCATTTGAAGAAATCGAAATTCCGTTCCTGTCCAGCTCGTCGATTAACCCCTGGACGTACTCATCATTTTCCTTAATAAACTCCTCAACTGTCAGCTCTCCGGCTTTGATCTGAGACTGCTTTTCAGCCCACAGAGCGGAGATATCCGGTTTAGTGATTTCAGGAGGCAGTGCAGCGCAAAACTCCTGGCCTTGTTTTGTGGTTTTCCATACCAGCTCCGAATACCCCTTTTCTTTTTCGATGGAGATAAGCCCGGTATTTGCCGCCAGTTTCTCAAGAATACCCGCGCGGGTGGCTTCCGTTCCGATACTGCCACGATCACTGCTGCCCTCGTCTTTCGCTTCCAGCGCCTTTCTGAGAGCCGGATCATCAATGAATTTTGCCGCACTCGTCATGGCGGCCAGTAACGTTGACTCTGTGAAATAGCGAGGTGGTGTAGTCTTTTTCTTGTCCACGTCTGCCGATTCACACAGGCCGCTGTCATTAAATTTCAGCAATGAAAGGTCAAAACCGTCCGTTCCGGCATCTTCGGTTTCGTCCTCGTCATCACTATCCTTACCCAGCGCTTCCCAGCCCTTTTGTACCAGAACGCTCTGTGTGGCCGTAAAGGTATCCCCCTTAATATCAAAGTGGATTTTCGTCTTGTTGCGGATCGCATCCGGGTAGAACAGCCCGATAAAGTAGACGGACACCAGGTTATAAACGTTCCGCTCTTTTTCATTAAGCTGAATACCGGCTCCGCTTTTTGTCGTCGGGATGATGGCGTGGTGCGCCTCAATCTTACTGGCATTAAAGGCTTTGTGTTTCTGGCCTTTATCCATATCTACGATCGCAGACGCCAGTTCGGGTACGGTGGCCGCTATAGCAGTGGCAATATCTCCGGCCTGGTAATAATGCTCATCTGAAAGATAGCGATTGTCAGAACGTGGATAGGTCAGAAGCTTGTGAGTTTCATACAGCCCCTGCATCACATCGAGCGTATCTTTTGCAGAATAACCAAATCGCTTTGCGCAGAGCTGCTGAAGCGTGGAAAGGTTAAGCGGAAGCGGAGGCTTGCTATTTTCCGGCTTTGTCGTCGCGATAGTAACAATAGCATCCTTACCCGTAACACGTCCGGCAATATGCGCGGCCTGAGCTTCGGAGATCAGGCGTTTTTTCTCGTCTATCTGATCGTCGTCTGTTGTCTGATATTTCGCCTTAATCTGATGCCCGTTCATCGACAGACTGGCGAATACATCGTAATAAAAGCTTTCTGTGTGATTCTGGTTCGCCAGCGTGCGCATGTTCACCAGACCAAGAACGGCACTTTGTACCCGGCCAACGTTCAGAACGCCGTCATAGCCCTTCTCACGGCCTTTTAATGTACATCCCCGCGTCATGTTATAGCCAAAACCCTGATCGCACAGGGAACGCGCCAGGGCGCTTAACGTCATACCGCGAAATTTATCGTTAGGTTGTAAATTCGACAGTGATTTTTGCACTGGCGCAAGGTTGAGGTCGGCAACAAGCAGTCGCTGGACGGGTTTCTTGTTTCCGGCATAACCCAGAATCTCATCAACCAGCAAACATCCTTCATCATCGGGGTCGCCTGAATGAACGATGCTGTCGGCTTTATCGATAAGAGACAAAATAATGCGGGTCTGTGCTTCTGATTCAGGCTTGATTTTATATTTTGGCGGATAAACCGCTTTAATGGGTA
This sequence comes from Citrobacter sp. HN-141, assembly GCF_033341895.1. NCBI lineage: Bacteria > Pseudomonadati > Pseudomonadota > Gammaproteobacteria > Enterobacterales > Enterobacteriaceae > Citrobacter > Citrobacter sp. HN-141. The sequence goes on from NZ_JAWPBF010000025.1 coordinate 14,590, forward strand.
AATCACTATAACGCCAGTTGGAATATTTGTCGTCATAATCCTGTGGGTCGTAAAGCTCCAGCATATGACCATAACACCAGGTAACGACATCAGAACCGTGTTCAAAATAGCCGTTTTTCTTTTCTGTATTGGGATTTCCGCCCAGTCCTTCAAAAATAGCCTTTGCTAAAGACGGTTTTTCTGCAATAAAAAGTCTCATTAATCAATCCTCAAGGTAACTTGAATAGTCAGGCTGCGCACCATTCTTTTTAAAGATTTCTTCCCTTTCCTCTATGTCTTCTTCTGCCTCCTGCACACTAAGGTCAAGGGTTCCTTTCAAAAAGGCACGCGCATTCTTGATTACATCTACTGTTAATTCGTTTTTTGTTCCGCGAATCATGCCAATAGCAATATTTATTATCTCCTTTATTTCAGCAGGAGTCGTTCTGTCCAGCACCGCGCCAAGTTCTTTAAGGTCAATATTTATATCGTCTGGTAAGTACATTTTGGCACAAGCGGCAGCGGCTTTAGTCCGAAAAGCACCTACAGATATGATTCTGTCAATTCTGCCAGGGCGTTTTCTGATGCGCGGATCAATCCGGTTAGGATAGTTCGTTGAAAAAATAACATATGTCCCGGCAAGATTTCGCGGTGTATCAGCCCCATCAAGAAAACTTAACGTTCCGGCATCAGCCCGATAAAGTTCATCAACCTCTTCAGCTATTATGATAACGGGTATTTTCTTTTGAGCTGCGGCATAGCAAACATCTTTAAAGTAATCATCAGCATAAACAAATACATATTTATCCTGATATTTTGCCCCCAAAGCTTTTGCGATAGTCGTTTTCCCTGTGCCCGGAGGACCAGTAAAAAGCACTTTTCGCATTCCTGACTGACCATAACGGGTGTAGAAATCAATATCCGAAAAGAACTGATTAAAGTCATTCTCCAGCTCATTAAACTTTGGATGAACAGAAAAACGTAAAGCGTTTTCTATTTCTTCCTTCCTTGCCTTACCGTGATAATAAACGCCGTCGTAACACCCGATTTTCCAGATACCTTTACGGGGTAAAGAGCGGTTTAATTTAGCGCGTCCAGCTTCGCAAAGATTATGAAGCATCGACATACTTTTGGTTGTGCCAACTGCGTACTCCATTCTGACTTTAGAGTTAAGAATGAAGCGAATAATATGAACCACTTCATTTTGACCAAGATGAATCCGGTATGCTCCCGAACCATCTTTAAACATAAGCTTTTTAATCCTCCCGGCTTTAGCCATAACAGGGCTACTTCCCGTATGAACGACGGTTGAAGCAACGGGTTCGATATCAAGATTCGAATAAATTTTACGATTCTTTCTGTTTATAAAAATCTCTGCCACTTTAGGATAGTAATCACAATCCTTTACGACAGTACCAAAATTATCTTCACCGTAATATTCTTTATGGAGCCGTAAAGCCTGCTCTACCAGAGTTAATTTACCCATATGCGCACCATGTATATTAAAAACCGTGACGTTGCCTGAAGATTTTCTTCAGGCAGAGGAGGGGTTGGACAAGCGAAGCGCGTCAGTTTTGTTTATGACGCCACTCCCACGGAGGAACGGGATTACTGTCAGCCCACAGGCCGCGCTTCTGTGTCTGAGCTTCCCGTTGCAGAGCCGGTAATGAGTTATCGGTGTTGTACCTGTCATAAACCCATGCAGCCCCTTTTAGCACTTGCTGGCGGTTAGCCTCAGTGCCGTTCGCTGTCACCACTCGTCCCAGGACTCGCCCGTAGCGATCTGTTTGCGTATAAGAGACGGTAACTGATTGCCCTGCCAGCAGGGCTTTAAGTTGATTGGTTGACCAGCGACCAAAGGGTTGTTTTTTTTCCGGTGCATCGATATTTATCAATCGGACTCGAATCGGAACTTCATACACAACAATTTTCGCGGGTAGTGTTTTAACTTCGATGGTATCTCCATCGAGAACGCGAATAACTTTCCCCTGAATCTGAGCAGCACACAATGTAGCTGGCAACAGGGCAACAGCAAAGGAAAGAACATTAAAAAAATGTCTCATTGCTTTCTTCCCTCCCATATTGCTGAGAGTCTTTTAAAAATGGATAAAACGACGACTAAAGCCACTGCGATAACAGCCAACGAAGGAAGTACATAGCTGTATAACTCAACCATGAAATTAATAAACTCAATGAGCGATTGCGGCTTTAAGGAAGCATCCCACAAAACGATAACAAAACGATAAAGCCCATAGACAATTGCCGGAAACCAGACCATAAACAACAAAATTTCAGTAAAAACAGAAGCGACCGATTTGACACTATCGATAATTTCAATTCCGGCAATTCTCACACTTCTTGCATCAGGTACGTTAATAATTTTCATCCTCCCACCCCTGTAAAAAATGTTCGCAAGTTCCAGTCTCAAACCTGAAACTTGCGTATTCACATCAGAATTAAATCAAACAGAATTAAAAGTTTTTCAATCGGCCAAAGCTTGAAATAATTTTACTTACTGTACCTGCATCAGCCGCAGGACATTCATTTAGTTTTTTCTTTCTGGCATCTGCCGTGTGATCGGGTAAAAAACCATGTTTATTCTTTTTCCTGATTGACATAAAACTTTTATACATCGGGTCACATTCTGCCGGACTACTTCCGTCAAGTTTTCCGGCAAGGCATAACACCATTGCACATGGATCGTTCGGGTCGGCCTTTTCCTCAGCATGAGCAGTTCCGGCAGCGAACGCACAAAGCAGCACTGCCGTGGTTACGGTCTTTTTCATATACACCTCATGGATAACGGGCAACTAACGCCCTGCGGTTGTTCAACCCCGGCTCAATAAAATTACAAGAATTTTATTAATCCGGCGTTATCGTGATAAATAAACACTGGTAGTCCGGCAAGAAAAACAGTTCATTTTATAACGATACTGTATGACACCGTTTGCACCGTTCGCCCTCAACCAGTTTTTAGCTGTGAAAAAGTCTGTTCCGTTACTGGTTTCAACAATCACTGAATCAGAATGTGCAACAGAATAAAAAACAGCATCATCGTAAAGGCGGTTTTCAGGCCTGAAATTATGGATAACCTTAACCCACGATGAATTAACCTTGTCTGATTTAATAACTGAGTATGTCGGTTGCCAGTCCATTAATTGTGTATTCACCGTTTCAGGATTCTGTTCCCAGTCAACCTGTGGTGGTTCAGGCGGAGAGGAACAGGCAGAGAGAAAAAGGACACTGACCATTAACATTTTTTTCATAGTAAAACCTCTGACTCCAGCTCACCGACGGAGAGCATTTTTTCTTTAGAAGGATATTTAAGCCCTTTAACACCCAATACTTTTTTAGTCTTATTCAGAGAGGCGGTTAACTCGGTAAGTTTGGGGCTTACCATCATCAGCCTGTCCATAAAATACGGGTCGAGGAAGTAGAGGGCTTTCTCAGCTTTAACCGGGTTTTCACCTTTAAGAATGATAAATTCTTCTTTAAAATCCAGCGTTCCCAGCTCCTGCGGGAGCACAAGGGCGCGCTGCGCCTCACTTTCTGAACTGCTTTTCGACGTTGAGCGTCCGCTTGTCTTGCTTGAACCTGTCGATTTGGTGGTGATATAGCCCAGCTTTTCCGAAATCTTTTTAGCGTCATCTTCTTCACTGACAGCGTAGATAATCCGGCAGGGATGCGCACTCATCAGCGTTTTGGCACCTTCAACACCATAGATTTCATTAAGCTGACTGATATTCTGGTAAATCGTCAGAAGTTTGAGTTTAAACCCGGCAATATAACCCGAACCTTTTTTAATGATTGGCATGTAACCAATAGACGGAAACTCATCCAGGAACATCAGACAGTCATGTTTCAGTGTCGGGTCAAAGTCAGGGTTTTCTCGTAACGTGACTTCCACAACGAAGTTAAAGAACAGGTTGAGGAAGTCATAGGCCAGGGACATATCTTCAGCATTAACGCCAACATAAACAGTGATATCTTCCCGGCGCAACTGGCGAAGGTCGAAATCATTGCCGTCTGTACATTTGCGAACAGTCGGAAGATAAAACAGACTCATTTTCTTACGAAACGAACCATCAATACTCGAACGTTGTTCGTCTTCGGTTTCGTGATACTCCCTGATTTTGGTCAGGGCATCGCGCAGATGATACAGCGCGTTTTCATCAAGTCCTTTTGTTCCCTCCAGGTCTTCTCGCTTACTGAGTATCAGCTCCCGGTCGATGTTGCTGTACAAATCGACTACAGAACCAATTGAGAAAACAGGTTTAAGCCCGAACTCACCAAGCCAGGAGGGGTCGTAGTTAATAAAGAAATGAAGCAATTTTGCCAGCCCCGTCCAGTACTGCCCCGCGAGGTTATTAAAGTGTGCTTCCGCTCCGGTCAGACCGTAAGACGGGAACAGGATCTCAATCAGCTTCAGCAGGTCTTTAGCCCCGCTCTCTTCTTTTAAATCAATATAGAAAAGCGGGTTAAACTGATGCGTTTTACTGTTGAAAGGGTCAAGAAGATAGACCTTATTACCCAGCAGTTTTTCACGTACCTTACTGGTGATTTTCCACAGTTCCTGTTTTGGATCTAATGCAATCAGGGAATGTTTCCTGACCAGCAGGTTTGGAATACCTATTGCAGCCCCTTTACCTGCGCGGGTTCCTGCGCCAAGTGATACAAAATCTGGTGCGGTATACCACAGGTATTTACCTTTATATGCACCTACAAGAATATCAGTATCGTTTTCTTTCTCCCATTTCAGAAGTTTCGATTTTCTTAAATCATTATCACTGGCAAACTTCGCGTCACCATAAAGAGCAACATCCGTTTTATTCAGTTGCCAGATAATAAAAACAGGCACAATGAGAGACGAAACCATACCTGATAAAAGAGAGGGGATTGCGGTTAACCTGATATCTGTCCGTATATTACTCTCTGTTATTATCCGCCACAGCAGCATGGAATCAAAATTCTTCCATATATAAAGCGGCGTTTTTCCGTTCAGGAAGTAAACAGCAACTGAGCCAGTATAATACGTCACAAGACACATAACCAGACCGATAAAAGCCCACTGGCCTTTATCGGGTAGTTTCAGAGACATAATCACTCCTTCAGCTTTTCAAAGTATTCCTGAAAATGAATATCACGATAGTAAATACCCGATGCAAATCGGTTATCTTCCTCATCGATGTACTTAATACTCATAATCACATCGACGTTGCTTAACACCCTCCGCAATATAATGTTATAAGGCAAATTCTGACATTCAGGGTTCATATAGCACCGTTGAACCAGTCCAAGCACAGCATCTTCAGGGGTGCTCTCATGGACGGTTGTAAGGTTCCCTGCATGGCCGGAACTTGAGCCTTTGAGAAAATCCCAGGCTTCCGCGCCGCGAACCTCAGTCATGAGGATTCTGTCCGGGTTCATACGAAAACCAGAACGTAAAAGAGAAGCGGAACTGACAGTGCTACTTTCCCCTTCTGACGGGTAATACAATTTCACATGATTTTTGTGGAACCTGAACTTTGCTTCATCTGTATCTTCAATTGAAATACATCGTAAATGATGGGGTATGTACTGAAGACAGGCATTTGCAAAGGTGGTTTTACCCGCCCCCGTTCCGGCACAAAATACCATCGTTTTACCCTTAACCAGGCATTCAGGGACAAATTGTTCAAAACAATTATCTTTAAACATTGAAGATAATTCATCTTCTTTATCCCTGAATTTCCCCCCTTGATTTAGCCTTGAGTAAAACCCTTGTTTAACAAAGGTATCATGGTCGATAAACACACTGGACGGCTTACGGATTGTAATAGACACCGTTTCCCGTTCCGTTGCCGGGGGAATAACTATTTGTACACGCTCCCCTCCGGGGAGCGTAACAGAACGTAAGGGATATTCTGGCGTAACCGACCCACCATCATGATAATCAGAAATTGCCCCTGCAAATGACATACAATCTTTAAAATCCATTTTTAATTCATGCTGCTGCCATTTCCCACTCACTTTAACAAACAGTTCATCAGGCCGATTTACCGCGATTTCAGTTAAACCATCGACTTCATTAAGCCAGTGGTGGAAGTATTCATCTATTATTTCATAAACAATATGTCTGTTCTCTGCATCCTTCATAATTCACCTTTTCCTTTAAGATCTTCAATAAAACGCATGACTTCTTCGTAATTAAATCGATGCGTTTTGATTTGTTTCAGTGGTTTGGGGAAAGGAACGCCATTTATTGGTATGCCCTTACGAATATGATGGTATATTTCGCTTTCCCTTATTCCTAACAGCATTGAAAACTCTTTGATATCCAGCGTTATCAAATTACCTCCGGGTACCCACCATTTTTAATTTGTAGATGCTGGAGAAATCCAAATCCTGACCAACGATCAGAGTAATGATTTCCCCCTGGTTTTTATAAAGCGTTGGAGGGATATTTACGCTGTTTGCAAACGCTTCGCGTGCTATATCAGCAAAAGCCTGGCGACTGTTAGCTGTATAGTCGGTCTGATTGTCTTTATTACTTTTAGCCGCTCCACTTGCGGCCTGTGCCACATCGGGGATCATGCCAACCATCATCGCGCCCATAAAGCGATCTGCAAAATGTGTGTCAATCCAGCCTGAAGCCCCGGCCTCACCCAGCGCTCCCGCCGCCTGTGTATCAATCAGCGGAATATCAATGAAAGGTTCCTTACGTGTTCTAAGCTTCGTAGCAGCGATAAACACGGCTCCCTGACCATGATTGAACGTGCCCGTTTTATACATCAGATATGCGGCTGTTCCCTTTTCAATTAGCTTTACATTCCTGTTTGCACTGTATACGTCCTCATTAATCGTACAGACCAGCTTGCCAGCCAGATCAGAAATAAATCGTCTGTCCAGCGAGCACTTAATCGCGGTATTTTCAGGAATGAAAAGGTTAGGGTCATAAGGAACGCGCGTAATTTTAGAAAGCTGCGCGGGTTGCCCTGCATTAACAGGCTGAACCTCTGCCTGTTTGTCACTGCCGTCCCCCTCGTTCCTGGTATTGCTGGCCGTTGATGAGCTACCACCGGAATTTGAGGAAGCAGAGCTGCTCCCCCCATAGGCCACATCCAGCGCACGACTGAAGTTTTGTTGTACTTTTTCCGGTGGCGTTTCCGCTTTGCCGCTGCTTTCCTTCCGTTCTTCCGTCTTAGCCGGTTCTTCCCTGGTGTTGAATGGATCAACATCATCGCTGAGTCCTGTCGCGCGTTTTACTGAACCAGTAGATACCGCATTACTGGCAGGCTTATCATCACCGCTGGACATTGCACGAATAATCGACGGGATATAGTAGACAGACACCCCGGCGGCCAGCAGAAGGAAAGCGGCCACAATAATCACCAGCCCCTTACGCGATTTTTTAAGCTTCTCGATACCCAGGCGTTTTACTGATTTACCGTCATCTTCATCTCCCTTATCCGTTTTATCGTTTTGCTCAATTTCTTTCTGATGCCGTTCCCGTAGTGCCTGTTCAATTTCTACAGCGGTCGGGATTTTATTTTCCTGTTCGCTCACTGGATCACCTCTTTCTCAACGTTCGGGGAAACGGTATCTCCTGCCGGAAGACGGACTTTGCCAAAGCCCCGGTTTTCAACCCCAACAACCTGATTTCCCATACGCAAAACAAAGCGCTGGTCTACAGGAACACCAACAACGGTGAAACTACCGCTGTTTTTGACTACCGGGTTAGTCAGCGTTTCCTGTTCGCCGCTCATAACAAAGACGCTGGGGATTTTCTTCAGGGGGCTGAAGCCAAACCAGGTATAGCGGCCATCGTCATACGCATAATCCGGGCTGATTGACTGGCTGCCGTCAGCTACCCGCTTCCAGTAATCCCAGTTCTTGGGCGACTTCGCATTTTCAAGAGAACGGTTGATTGCCTGCTCCTCCTGCCGCTTGTTAAGAGCCTCAATCCGTTTCTTCTCGATTTCGGCTTGCTCCTTCCGGCGTTCCTGCGGGTACTGGTAATTAACAACAAACGCGATCTTATCCGGCTGCCGGAACGTTCGGGCGTTCAGCTCCATGCTGTAATTACGTTTTGTTGTGCGAACAAACAGGTTTGTTCGCCAGCGTTCCAGGTCGTTTTCAGGATCAAGGGCTACACTGACCACCTCTGAAGACTGGTTGCCATTGTCATCGGTACTGTTCTTCTGTACGGTCTGTTTGACGGGCTTCACTTCGAGATACACCAGGTTATCTTCTTTGTTCACTTCCCAGCCCTGGGGAAAGCCGGTTCTGGCACTGATGACCGTTTCATCCTCGTCAAATACCAGTGTGGTTGTATAGCCAACCGCACTGTTTATGACTGTCGTGTTTTGCGGGTTATAACTGACAATCTGATTACGGGGATCAAAACGGCTGGCTGCTGGCGTAACGGCTGCATGGCAGACGTGCGACACCAACAGAAGCGCCACAATTAGCGCTCCTTTATTCATTTTCATAGTTTTCACCCTTTCACTTCTTTATCGCGTACATAGCTCGTTACAACGAATTTAAGCGGGTTATTGTTTCGGTCACCCGATGCCATTTCGACCTGTGGTTCAATACGGTAGGTCAACCGGACGTTCCAGTATTCATAATCATCCTGGCCTGTCGCGACATTTCGAATGGTTAATTTAAACCGGATATATGCTCCCATATCCTTATCATCGCGCCGGGATGACGGACTGATAATCACGGACGGATTATCCTGAACAGATGCGGTTTTTTCCGCTTTATTATAAATAACCTTTGGTGACTGGTTGCCGTTGATTAAAGCGTTGTAATCCGTCGCCACATTCTCAGCGCTGTATAACAGAACATAATCATAATCATGCTGGAGACTGAAATAGTTATACCCTTCACGACGCTTCACATACTGAGTAATGAAGTATTTCGCCAGCGCTTCATTTTCAGAGAGGTTTTCTTTTTTAACAGAAGTCAGTCTTTCAGCAACGCCAGTGACACCATTAATAAGATAAGCTTCGACAACCGTACTCTTTAACGGTAGCGCTCCATTCAGTGCCAGCAGAGACAACACACCTACGGCAATTCCTGCAATACCACCGAATTTATAAATGCGGTTCATTTTCTCCTGCATCAATACATTTTTCTCTTCAAAAGTAGTTGAAGAGTCTGTTACTTCTTTTTTCTTGTTAAAACCGGGAAGTTTTAATCCTGAGAGTTTAAACCCCATTGCGCATTACCTCTGCTGAATTAACAGGTTCGCTTTTTCCGGATACCGGAGGTTGTTTATGTGACGCCTGGCATCCGACAAGGCAAAGCGTCACGATAGCCGTGATAAGTAGTTTCATAATGTGAGAACCTAAATAGAGGAGTGAATATTTACTGCGGAATACTCAGAGTTGACAGATTTAAATAATAAATCGGTTAACCTCCATATTTCTTTTTCGCCGCATCTATCGCAGCCTGGCGAAGCCTCTTAGCGCCAATATTAACGCCCTGCCCGGTCAGATTCCCCAACTTACCGGATACACCAGGAGACTGGTTGAACCCTCCATCCTGACGGCGAACGCCTTTCCATGCGCCAATCCCTGCATTTTTACCCATACCAAGCAGATTACGCCCCATACGGGAAGCGCCGAACACGCCAGCACCAATCCCCATTGCGGCTGCCCCTTGCATCGCGCCTTCAACACCTACCCCTGCGAGCTGGGAAGCATAGGTTTTGGCTTGCCAGATAATCCAGGCCATAAATGCACCTGCAACCCCGGCCTGAGCACCTGTTGATATCAGATTTAATTCATCTGCGTTAGCTATCGAGATTGTCAGAATGCCATTAAGGAACGTCATTCCCGCTTTAATTGCCAGTCCACAAAACAAGAATATGAAGCATGAGCTAAATATTAACTGAAGCCAGCTATTAAACATCTGCCTTAAAAAACCAAATGAAAGACAAATAATAAACAACGGCGCGGTAATAGTAAGTATCTTAATAGTAACTTCGGCGGCGAGATAAACTATTGAAGTTAGCAATAATGCAATTATCCCTCCAGCATATGTTAATAAAGATGCGATTGCCCCATCTGTTTTCACATACTTCGAAGTATCTTTGGACATAAGATATGCAGCTACCTGCTGAACTTTCTCCCAAAGCTCGTCAACCCATTTCCAAGGATCACCTCCTGCAAATGTTTCCTTCAGCCCATCAATGGCCTGAGTTGCACTATCTAACCACCCCCCCATATTTTTGACAAAAACAAGAATTAACCAGAATCGACATAGATTCCATAAAAAATCCTGCACTGCGGTTTTTTGCTTCCCAACTATTGTGGTATAAGCATACCACAATATATAAATGGAAATACCATACTTACCCAACTGAGACGCTATTGAAGAAAAGTTATCTAACTGACCAGTCAAAGACTGGTCAAGAGTTTTAACAATAACGTCATGAGCGGCCTGGAAATACCTAGAAGTTGCCATAGTGGCTCCTTTTAACTTCCATCTTTACCCAATACATTTTTGAATGCATCTTTATAGTCAACATGCTTAGGATGTAATTGCTTATACCTAAACAAACCTTCCTTAGCGTTTTTACAATTTTCGCTATCACTCCCAGACTTTTTGCATTCAGCTACTTTTTTCGTTGCATCGTCTACGTGAGACTGCCACCAGTCTACAGATTTAACCTCTTCACACCCGGTAAGAAAGAATGTAAGCCCCAACGCCGCAACTAATCCATATTTTTTCAAAATGCCCCCTCAGTTCATTTCATAACTCTGCTGCTCAAATGCTGCCTTATAATCAACAACTGGAGTTTCTTTATTAACAGCCCCTAATTGTTTCTCCTGGAAAGCAGCCTGTAACATTTTCTCCTTGTATTCTGCAAGATCGCGCTGCTTATCGCGATACATTTCATACTGAAATTTGAGCTTGTTAAATTTCAGGCTTGCCAGAGATACAGCGTTTGTCGCGTCCTGCGTGGCTTTCGTGTCCTGGGCGTTCTTCACCTGGTCGATAAGGTCGGCCATTTCCTGATTATCTTCACGCAGTTTACTTTCCAGCTTATTGCCGTACTCGATCCCCGCCAGTTGGGACAGGAACGAGGCTTCACAGCCCCGCACCAGGTCGCCCGTATATCCCAGCCCCTTACAGGTGTTTGTCACCTTATAATCGGCCAGTAGTGATCTGGCTTGCTCAGACAGGGTGGCTTCCGGGTTCTTAATGTAATCATCAATGAAGGAGTTCCCCTGGTCGTAAATATTCTCCAGCTCCTTACTGACAGATTGCGCAGACTGCACCAGTCCCTGAACATCACGAATGCCCGTTTTGGTCAGCAGCTCCTGCTTATAGGCATTAATCTGTTTCTGGTAGTGGTTCACGGTGTCCTGCCACTGTTTGAGGCGTTCTGTCCAGCGCTGCGCTTCGACAGCCCATTCAGGGTTTGCATCAATGGCAACGGGAACACCAGCCTGAGCACCAGAAATAACCGTAACAGAGGCGATAAGTGCCGCAACGATATGCTTTTTCATAGGGATTCCTTAAATCAGGTTTGCACGTTCCAGATAGGTATCAAGCCACTCTTCCGGCTTCATACCCTCTTTCCAGATTTCATCGAACAGTTCAAGCTGGGGTTTCGATGCGCTGAGAACCGGTAGGTAATACGCCGCTTTTCCCAAATCCAGTCTTGCGAAAGCCGCAAAATCATCACTTTCCCCCTTCCTCTGTGGGTTTTTGACGACCAGGAACTGACGAGATAACGGGTCAATGGCTTTAATTTTGTCAAAATAAAGTTCTCTCACTTCCAACTCGTCTACGTACTCACTACGTTTCGCTTTGGGGTTCGCCAGATAAATATGTGTTGCGCACTGCTCACGAACGGCAGCCGCGATAGGTGATTTAATTAGTTCATCCGGCGATTGTGTCGCTACGACAAGCACCATATCCAGCTTACGCGCGGTTTTGAGTTTGTTATAAACAAAATCTCTGAACGCTTCGTTGTTAATCCATTGCCAGAACTCATCCATGTAGATAAGGAGTCGGCGGCCATCAGCCAGCATGGTGACACGGTAGATGAGATAGAATGAAGCGGCGCTGGAAAGTACTTTGTTATCCAGAAACTCCGTTCCGTCTATACCGAAAACGTCCAGGTTGTCCACATCAAACGTATCGTCCGGGTTATCAAACACCCAGCCAAATTCCCCTCCCTGCACCCAGGCATTCAGGCGTGCTTTAAGCCCATGCCGCCGGGTTTCAGTATCATCAGGCTCCAGAATGAGTGGTCGCAACTTACTGATCGGATAAGAGCGGTTTGACCTCTGCATCAGGCGCTCAACGGCATCAGAAATCAGGCGGTTCTGGTAATCATCAAGCGGCTCACTGTTAAGCGTACAAAGTAGCCTCACCAGGTCTTTCATAAAGGAAATATTTCGTTTGGTTGGTGGCAAAGCCGCAGGGTTCCAGCCAGTCGGCTCTCCTTCTTTCACCCGAAAGTAAGCACCTCCCATTGAACGTATACCGGGTTCCGCTGCCCGATCTTTGTCGAAAAATACTGTAGTTAACTTCTTTAATTTCCTCTCAGGTGGAAAAGACTCCGGCGTTCCGAACTGCTGGGCGGCGAAAGCCTTAGTCATCATCACTACCGTTTTACCCACGTTTGACGTACCAAGAATTTCGGTATGCCCCAGCGTGGGGTTTTTACCGAAGTAATTTTGATGCTCGGTAGTCATGTGATAGTTCAGGTTATAAATATCATTTCCTGAGCCGCCCAGGGTGATAAGGTTGTTACCCCAGGTATTTCCTTTCTCCTTGCCCGTAAAGAAATTATGGAAGCTTTCCATTTCGGCAAAGTTCAGACTGCTGATAGAACTCAGGCGTGGCCGTAACGTGTAGTTACCAGGTAACTGAGCAAAATACGCTGCGCCAAGACTCAAGGTTGAATAGGTTACGATCAGCCCTAAATCCTCCAGGGTCGTCGTTACAATATTGGTGTCCTTCACCAGACGCTCCGGCGAATCTGCGTAAACAATCAGTGTCTGGTGACTTTTCCCGAAAGAAATATAGCCGCTGGAGACCATATCGAGACCAACTTTCAAATCAGCGAGCAAGGATTTAGCGGCATCATCGGTCATTTCGAGTTTGTCGATCTGATCATCCAGCGCCTTGATTGCAGACTGCTTGTCTATCGGAGTTAAAGAGGAAGTCTGTACATACTCAACCGGGAGATACATCAGTGCATCAAAAATTCCGGCATCCGTTTCCTGAAAGTAGTCCTTGATCTCGATGCAACGAAAGTACCGGGCATGGTCAGAGGCAGTGATTTGTCCAGCATCGTTACCAAAGAACAGGTCTTTACCACCCAGGTATGTATAAAACGGACTATTGGTGACTCTGACTTTCTGCCAGCGCCCGGATAGCAGTTTCTGGAACAGCGTAAGCTGTTCTGAATAAACTATATTATTTTCTTCATATAACCCAAGACGACGGGAATGAAACCGGGAGAGATAGGTGCTCAATCTGCCACATATTTCATTCATATCATTAATGGGTTCTTCGAAGATATTTTTATTACCCTTTTTCCTTGAAAGAAAATGCGTCACTTTATCTTCAGCGCTGAACGGTTTATAGCATACGGTTAAGTATAATTTGTTTTCAAAATACTCAGCCGCCGAAAGCGATTCGTAATAATCGTTCATCACTCTGTTGACGAATGGGATCTTGCTGTCAAATACAGGTCGCACTTCTTTTCTAACCCGAATACGATGCGTATAAAAGGTAACGGGTTTCCCATCAAAACTACGTATCAGCGTATTGAGCTGGTCAGTAAGCAAGGCTAGATCCGCTTCATCTACACATTCAAAATAAGCTCCGTCAATCTGCCAGGTCGCCAGTAGATCATGGTTTCTGGTAACAATGAGGTTATCAGTGATGTGTGATGAATACGGGATTAACTCTTCAAGAGAAGACTGGTCTTTAAGCTTCATAAAATTGTCCACTTTCGATATATCGACTGCGTCGTACGAACTCCCCGCATAATGGACGGCATTGAAGCGCTTGTTTGCCAGAGGATTACCTTTGATTTGCATTCGCAGATAAAGCAGGTCAAAAAAGCGTTCATCTATCTTCGTAACTCGCTTGATGGCATACCAGCCAGGGAGGATGAGGGCATACATAGCCTCATGAATCCAGACACCAAGCAAAACGCAGATAACGCACATTCCAAGAAAGGGGTAGAGCGGAACGCCCAGCCCCCTAATCAAAGCGGGGCGTGTCAGCCCTTTAAAAACGGTACTCATTTTTACGCCCCCTTTTATTACATATTACGCTAACCAGTCAGGCAGATATGGCGCAACAATAAAGATGATAATCCCGATAATTAAAGGCGTAATCCACGCTGCATGCTGGCGTGAGAAGATAGCGATATAACCAATTACCAGCGCAATGATGGTGATTGCTGGCTTACGGATATCCGTCAGAAAATCGATAATCTTCTGCAAGAAGCCAGTTGTTTTAGTGGATACATCATCAGCAAAGGCGGGTTCTGCTACACAAAGCATCAATGCAGCCATAAATACAGAAAGAGTTAAATAACGTTTATTGAGTTTTAACATCGTTTGTTTCCTTTTCATCTAAAACAGTGCCACGCATGGCATATTGGGGATATACGGTAACTTCTTTAGGTTTGATACTCTGTGTTACATTCTCCTTTCTGATTGCATCTTTAACTGAAGGAACCACCCAGTTTTTTTTGTTATCAGGCGGATTAAACCCTATGCGCTGTATATAACTGGTGTTATTAAAATCTGATTCAGGTTTAGTTCCTGTTTCTGGATTGCCGGAATAATAGCAACTCAGGCCACGTAAAATATCGCCACCACGTTTATAACAATCCACCAAAATTTGCTCTGAAACCTTGAGATTTTCGCAGGGGTCAAACATTTTCTCAGCGGTTGTATTGAAGTTTGCAAAATTCGTACTCGTTATTTGCATAAGACCGACTGAGTAACGATGATTTCGTGATTCAATTTGATTTACGATCTGGAGTGCAGCCTCCTTAGTTTTGGGAAAGTAGGACACTACGCCTTTGTCACCGGGCTTACGTTCAACCTTCGGTATTATCTCGGCAATAGCATATGGGTTAAAACCAGATTCAACCCTTGCAACTTCATGCGCAGTATCGGGATGAACGCTGGCCGCGCATTGCAAAGCAAGCGCCGCAAAAGCAGTAGTAGATAACATGATTTTCTCCCGGCCAGAACAGCGCGGAAAGTTTAGACTGAATGGTTAGTCATCGAAGTCGTCATCGTCTTCATCGTCTTCGTTTATCAGCTCCTCAATAGCCTGGCTGGAATATTTTTTTATGAGGTACTGGACAACACCAGAGCTTGAAATACGTCGCCCCCTGCGATAGCCAATCTCCAGAGCAATTTTATCCAGTTCCTCACGAGAAGCTGAGGGCAGGTAGAGTGTATTACGTTGGGGCTTGCGTCTCGTTGCGGTTTTTTTTCGGGTAGCAGTCATTTTTCTTCCGTTTCATTTTGTGGGTTAAGCTTCTCTCTGTGATGTAGTGGATGAAAGCCATACTTCTTTGCTGCGGATTATCCATGAGTAGAATTTCAGCAAAATCGTGTGGAATTGATTTCCTTAAAAGATTTGCCTGAGCTGTTGTATGTGATTGTCTGTACAAAAGCTCCGCCATCACATCTTCTGGTACAGGTAAAGGCTCACCGCCAAATGAGATAAAGCGTTGTACGTAAGGGATAGCAGTTATTGTAGTGGAATGAACCTCTTCAAAATCTGCCTGGATAAAAAGATAACCGGGAAAAAGCGGCAAACGTCTTTCTCGATATGAAATTATCTTATCCGGGCGACGATACCTTTCAGTCTCCATAGGACAGAAGTAAGAGAAGTTCAGGCGTTCGAGATGAGCAAAAACTGCTGCAAATCTCGTAGTGGTGAATTGCAAAACATACCATTCCATAGTTTTTCCTTTCAGGCGCTCTCTCGACTCGGATGACCCCGAATCAGAGAAAAAAAACAAAAGGACAAATTTACATCTCATAAAAACTTTATCAGCTACATGTGCTGCGTTCAACCACACAAGCAGATCTTTAGATCGCATTTACGACACATTTCATTTTGTTTGTGCTTGTATTTTATTTATATCTAGATACATATGCTATTTGATAACAAAAAAGCAGATCGATTGATCACCATGCGCTTATTTTATAGTCAAGTTAACTAAATTTTTTACCGCTAGTTACTTTTTACAAAAACTCTGCTAACAAGATAAATAAATCGATCTTAATCAATAAGTTACCGGAGAGTATGAATTATCCTAAACGAATTCCGATTTTCACTTTCTGTTCGCTTTGAATCATCGACTGTTTTATTTGCGAGAAATTTCTCATCTGGAGTTGCTGTTTCTTAATCATCTCCGCGCTGTTCAGCACCAGCTCTTTACTGGATGAAGAGATTCTGTCTATGCCCTTAACCCCCAGGTTCTCTAGCTGCCACTCATTCCTGTGTGCAGTCTTCCAGCCATGCTGTACACCGTTCTTATCAAGTGCAGGGATTTTCACCTCCTTTTGTCCTAACTTCTTCAGCTTAACAAGATCACCTTTCTTAACGTTCTCGCGAGTGGTTAACTCACCAAAATCAGCCCCCCAATATGTTTTCTCCACGCCCTTGTTCAGTGTCTTAAGCTTTATGAAATGCTGCTTTGGTTTGGTTTTATCGTTCTGATAATGGTCGTAGCCAACATCAACAACCTCATAAACGCCCTTCTGTCGTTTTGGCGCTGTTTTGTGCGCATCTTTAATAGACTGGTTAAGTCCATGCTGCTGCTTATGAGTGGCTTTAACGTCATAGCCCTTCATCTTCAGCTCTTCACAAAAACCTGTACGAATTTCCCGTAAATCTTTTTTCCTGATATCAGCTCGTTTACCGTCATTATCACGAATACGAAAAACGACATGCACGTGTGGATGTTCTTTTTTGTCGTTATGATAGCCAAGCACAAAACGATGATTTGGGTACTTCTTGTTCATCGTTTTCCTGACAGACTCAAGCAGATCTTCAGGTTTTACCTTTGCTGATACAGGCGGTGAAAACACAATATTTTGGGTTACTTTTTTATTTTCCTTACCTTTATCATCGAAAACATTTTGAGGGTCATTAGCACGATCTATCATGTGCTCTTTAGCCTCCTGAATCTCATCACCTTTCCATACCTGACCGCTTTCACTCATCACTGGCAGCTCTGACTCCCGGCTCATATAGTCAATACTGTTTCGAACTCCCTGCCGGGTAATCGCACCTCCTGAGATTTTGACAACAACCTCCTTACTGGCACCCTTGCGGTTGATACGTTCCTGAACGTTGCGTTGATAGTTTTTACCACCATTTTTAACTTTATGGGCGAAAGCAGACTTGCGGCCAGCTTCAGAGGACTTACGCTTAACCCTGAATTCCTTGTCAACATAAACGCCCATGATTACACCTCAACCTTGTTAGAAACAGTTCGCCCTTTGCATAACATAATGTAGTTTTCAAACTCACTTTTGAGACTCATTATCTCTGAACTCAACCGCTCAGCGTCCTGATAGAACCCATCTTTATCAAGTACTCTGGCATTATCATTAACGATAATATAATGAAAGTTTCGCCCTATTTTATCTATTGCATTACGGCAACGATTCATCACCAGAAGTTCCTGATCGAAAAAATCAAGTTCATTTTCAAGTGTCGTCTGGATTCGATAACGACATTCTCTGGATAAATTCCAGCCATGACGATGAGCCGCTTTCTCTATTAAAGTTCTTTGTTTCCCTGTCAAATACATTGTGGTTTTGATAAAATCATCATTGTCTTTTGACACATTAACATCTTCATTTTTAACCTTGCTTTTCAGTAAAGCATTGGCAAGCAGCTTCATTCCTTTTGCCACGGTTAAACCCGGTTCATCTGGATAAAGTGTTTTAAGACAATCAAGTAGATCATCATGTTGGCTTTCTTCAATCCTGAATTGAACTTTTTTCATAAAACTCTCCAACAAGAACCGACTGTAGGTCACCGGGCAAACGTTGCGGAATGGCGTCAGAGACGTCATTTTGCGGCGTTTGCCCTATCCTGCATCGCAGTGAACTACCTCCACACATAAATTGTGCTTCAGCGTCCATCGAAATGCAAAAAATGAAAGGCTATCGTGGCTGTGATCTGGTGCGTCTGCGACCGGAGACAACGGATTCGCGGCTAACTTGGGCGGAAATAAATTCGCTACGCGAATGGCCTGGCAGGGGGCGCGAGCGCTGTTTTACGGAATATACAAAAAAAGCACCTCCCGTAAACGGGAGGGCTTCGGCGATTCAGGAACGGGAATTTTATTCTGCCTCTGGTGTGTCGCCTTCCATGCCCTGCCGGGCATCATGGAGCCAGCGGCGGAGGTTACTCATTCTTTCCCGGTTTGCCCGGCTGGGACTTTTTCCCCTGTTACCGCTTAGTATACTCCAGACTCTTAACCCGGCCTCGTTAGTCCAGTGCAATACAATTTCCCCTTTGCTGTTAAATCCCAGCGAAAACCGGACAGCTCCCCGCCTCTGTTCTGCACTGATAAAATCTAAAAACTCCTGTTTTTTCATAGCACCTCCTGTTTTTCTATCAGTGCTTTTGTTTCTTTCTTTTCCAGGGCTTTTCTGAGTAATGCCATGTACTCAGGAAAAGCAGAGAATGGCATCAAGGGAAAAACCGGACGCCCACCCTTTTCAACAGTCTGTATTGCTGATAACATGCGTTCCGACATTTTATATTCCTCGCGAGGGAATTGAGTGTCACGGTATCAGGTTGCCTCCACAACCTGATACCACCCCTAATTGATTAACTCCGCAGTTCTCTTATCGCTTCATTTTTGGCTTCCTCCAGTTCTTTAAGGGTATATGCGAAATTCTTCCAGTTAATTACTTCGTTTATAACCTCAGATTTACTTAAACCACACTCATTAAACCAAAAGTTAATATTTTTCTTGAGGGAATTTTTCGCCGTCAGTTCCTCGGACAACAATTCACTAACAGACGTGATAACATAACCACGACCGCGATTTTTATCTTCGAAAGAATGAACGGCAAGGAAGAGAGTTTCTGAATGGACAAAAGCAGAGCAGGTGATTTTTTCTTTCTTAGTGTTTAAAGCCTGGAAAGTGATAACATACGTGTTCATTTTAGTCTCCCGCCCGTTTGGGCTACTGGATCATGGTAAGGAACTATTCCCGACCTACAAATAAATTATACCATCATATGATGGTAATGCAATTTATTTAGTCACTTTATCCTGATTTTTTTCTCTCTTAACGAGCTGGTAATCTGGATGTTCATCAGCCAGGAGCAAAAGTAATTCATACGTACCAGCGGCTAAACCACGAGACGTTTTACCGGATGTTTCTTTGGCTTGCCAGGCTGATAACGTAAAACCAAACCGTTCAGCGGCTTCCTGCTGCGTAAAGCCAGCTTTAATACGTGCTTGTTTCACCTCTTCAGGTGTTGGCTTAAAACTCATGATTTTGTACCTTCACAATAGTATCTGTATAGAATTTCAATAAAATTGGATCATCAATTTCATCTTTAACGTTCGAGAATTCTTCGTAATAAAATGATTTTTGGAAAACAATCTTTTTAGTTGTTTTTTTATCCGCTTCTTTAGAGCGTACCTTCATCAGTTTTTCAAGTTCAATAAACAAACGTGTTGCATCTTCAGACACAACAATCCTGTATGTTACATTACCTTTGTTTTTCCTGTCGCTCAGGACTTCATTCATTTTTTGCCTCATAGCTGTTTAATAAACCCCGCTACCTTTATGAGCTGATCTACACTCAGGCCACGAATTACCATTTCATATCCGTCGCCCCGTTCTGATACGTTACCATCTAACCCATTCTCAACTTTAAACCCGGTCAATGTCCCATGCCAGCTTTCAAGATGCACTAAACGAGATAGCATTCCTTTCAGGATCAGTTTTTTCTCGCGTTTTTGCTGTAACTGTTGTTCATACTCTCGCGCCATATCTACATTATCTAAAGCATCCGACAGGATTTTCTTTTCAATATCGGCGGCGATTTCTACAGGGTTACGCTCTGGCGATACTGTGCAAGTATGGTAAGGACTTCTCCAGCTGCGACTATCTACGCTTCCAATGATAACTAACCTTCCTTTCTCCATTCGAATATGTATAGAGTAATTTTTAAAATCAGGTGAGGTTAGCTTAATCCTGTACTGGCAATCATCGAGCAGATTTACACGCCAGCCGTTCCCCAGGATTCGACAAACGATTTCAAACACCGGTTTATACCGTTCAAAGAAATTTTTCTGTTCTTTCATCGATTCAGCCTTTTGAACTCAATAAAAAAGCCGTAAATCGAATTACGGCAGTTTTAAGACTATTCATCAAAGTGTCCATCATCACTTGCAGCTTCCTGGGCTTCGCATTCCTGCTGATATGCTTCTTCCTTCGCAAAAAGATGCGCCCATCCTTCTGCGTTTAAGCCACGGTGCAAGACTGAACCATTTTCATTGCATTCTTTGGCTGTAACTTCGATCTCATCCGGGCAAATGTAGGCTCCGTAACTTTCAAAAATGTTTATCAGCTCCGCTTCCGTTATGGTCTTGTTTTTCATCAACGTGTCTCCGAATCAATCTTTGCCATGTTCTAGGGGGCTTTCGCCCCCATTCCGGTTATGCGCTTGCTTCTACACGTGTCCAGCCTGACGCCTTACGTTTACCCGCTGTACCATACATTTCACGAATTTCTTCAATGCTGTGTTCTTTACGGTTCCAGCGGCTTTTGTGTTCTTCAGGACGGTAAAACCATTGTTTTTTCTTAGATGCCCACTTACAGCCCATTTCCTTTAAAATGTCTTTGTGTTCTTTAGTTTCTCCGCTAATCCAGACCCAATTACCAATAACTTCATAGACAATCCCTGTAAGGCCGGAAAGCGTATTCAGAACTTTTTCCAGATCTTCACCGTAGTTGTAACGTGCGTTTTCATCAGTGCTTTGAAACTGATTGATTTTATCAATGTTAGCCATGAGAAAATCAAACGCAGCATTTACTGCTTTCATCAGCTCGGCACCCAATGGATTGCGGTCTGGATGATATTTTAAAGCCGCTTTTTTGTATGCCGCCTTGATGTCCTTTTCAGTCAGATCACCGGATAAACCAAAAACGTTTAATGCTTCCTGAATATTCATTTTTCGCTCCCGCCCGTGTGGGCTTCTGGAATCTGGCAGGGAACCATTCCCAACCAACAAATTCATTATACCATCAAATGATGGTTATGGAATCATTTTTAATGCTTTACATTGTAAAGATTACATAAAGATGTATATTGCTTTACCGCGCATGAAGGGATTTCCGAAAGAGGCGCGAACTGTAGTTACATAATGCGCTGTCGTAACATCGCGCCGGAGACGTTCGCCAGGACTGGCGAACCAACAAGCCCGAATGAGAGCGATAACCCCCCTCACCCCTGCCAGGCCAATTTCTGACTATCAGACGATGTTTAGCCTGTCGCAGTTAGCGCGTGAGCTTGCGAACGGTACGCCGGGTCAGTGTGAAACACTGGCGCGGGGCGCTGTATCTGCGCGTTATGAGATGCGTTAGCAGCGAATTACGGGGCGGGTTGCTGAAACCGATTGATGCCTGACAGCAAAAAATGAATCCGGGCGCCAGCTGCTGCACGAAAATTGCCAGCAAAAAACACTTGGCCATCCTCGCCGGTCGTGAAATTTTGCTGGCGTAAGAAATAATCCCCCCGGTATGAGGGGCTTGTCTGAAAGGTTAGTGGTTGGGCTTACTGAGAGTGAACTGTAACCCGGCTACTGCTGCAAGCTGTGCAAGTGTTGTGATGGTCGGGTTTCCGTTCGGGGATAATGCGCGGTAGATACTCTGACGAGCAAGGCCGGATTTTTTGGCCGCCTCTGTTATACCCCCTGATTAGGGATCAGGTTAAAAACGAGCTGTATGACGTTCTAAGCGCATTTTACCCGCTCCGTTGAACCATGACCGGGTTAAAGCGGTTAAAACGCCTCTGAGGGCTTTTGAGAGCATTTAAGAATTGGATCGGAAAAGGATCCCGTCTGGATCTTTTAGAGAGATTACACCGCTCGCCGCAGCCGAACGACAGGGCGAAGCCCGAGAGTGAGCGAGGAAGCGGAATTTCCACGGGGTTTCAATAGAGCACTTACGCGCTAAGGTTAATATTTGCTCAATTTTTGGTGGTGCAGTGCTCAGGGAGGCCAGACGGATCTATCCTCTGGATTTATGCTGAGTTATCCACAGACGCTGTGCATTAAAAGCCTTATATTTTCTTCTTGATCTTAAAAACTTAAAAACTTAGCTCGCTTCAATTACCTGAAAATTATGGAAAAAAATTGCTAAAGGTGAGAGGATTTTTCACGTAAGGTGAGAGGATTTTTCACGTAAGGTGAGAAGATTTTTAAGTTAAGGTAGTTAGATTTTTCACTAAAGATGAGAGGATTTTTCACGTAAGGTGAGAAGATTTTTAACGGTTTCCACAGTTTGACTGAACATCAAGTGAAACATGCGGTTGTTGCTATCTTTAGATATGAAGATCCTCAGATCTTCATATCTAAAGGTGAGAGGTTTTTTAATTAAAGGTTGTATTGTTGTCTTGAATTACAACCTTTGTGGGGTTATGATTTGCCTACATAGGAAAGGTTATATGAGGCTTATCGTGAAGACAGTAACGGGATTAACGAAAGTTAGACATAGAAATGAAGTTGGGGTAACTCTTGCATCCCTTTCCCTTTCAGCAAAAAGAGTGCTTTTTCTGGCTCTTTGCCAGATTGATACAAAGGAAATGTTAGATGATGATATTTTGGAGGTTGATGCTGACTTTTTTTCAAAAGCTACTTCTTTAGATAAATATGCCTCTTATGCAGCTCTGAAAGAGGGAGCTAAAGTTCTTTCTTCAACTACGTTAGTTTTAAACAGAGATGATTTAAAAAATTTGGCTGATGAACTTGGGATACTATCATCTAAGAATAAAATACCTGATCGCTTGGATTTAAACTTAACAGAATTCTGTGCCTATTACGATCATCTTGCAACTGTACGGATAAAATTCACAAATACAGCTAAGCGATATTTTTCTAAGTTGATTGGTTCTGAAAATAGATATACCACTCAGGTATTGAAATCAGTTGTGTTGTTGAACAGTGTAAACTCAACAAACCTTTATCAAGTCATTAGGAAATATTACAGTCAGAATAGTTCAAAAAAATCTTTTGATATATCCGTGGATGATTTAAAAGAGGAAATGGGACTTTATACTATTGAGGAAGGGGAGAAGAAATATAAGTATCCTAAATACTCATTTTTTGTTCGTGATGTTATCAATAAAAGCATTAATGAGATAATTGAGAAAACGGAAATAAATCAGTTATCTTTCTCTGTTGTTGGGAAAAAAGGGAGAATGGCTCACATGCTTAGATTTGAGTTTAGTATAAATGAAAAATCCTCATCCTTTTCGGAAGATGATATGGCATTTTTAGAGGAGTTTGACAAAGTCGTTCCACCAAAAAAGAATAAGTGAGGCAAAACATGGCTAAAATATATGAGTTTCCGCAGGGAGCCGAACGAAGTAAGCTGAAAAAAGAAATCATCCGGGAACGTAAAAAACGATTGCGAGAAACGAACGGTAACCCGGTTATCCGGCACGCTAAATGGTTCTGGTTTTATCTACGTCTTGCTACGGCTGGCGCACTGCATTTAGTCTCTGTTATTTCTCTGGCAGTCCTGGGGGCTTTCAGTAAAGCTATTTTCTGGATTGGTGGAATGCTCTGTGTTGTTACATGGTTCCACCTTGAGCGCCAGTTCTGGACGCCGCAAAATTTCACGATTCCAGTAATCGTAACGCTGTGGGGATTGAGTTTGTTTGCCACTCCCCTGATGGAGCTGCTTAACAAAAAAATGCCGTGGTATCGTCTTCTGGTTCCTGATGCAAAGCACACTAGCACTGAGGCAACCAATGATGATCAGCCGTGAAGCAACAATGTTATCCAGTCGGCTTGCAGTGCTTCTTTCAGCCTTTTATCATCGGTTAATCATAGCGCACGAGGCGAGTTCTTTTCACTGCGATGCAGGATAGGGCAAACGCCGCAAAATGACGTCTCTGACGCCATTCCGCAACGTTTGCCCGGTGACCTACAGTCGGTTCTTGTTGGAGAGAGTTATGAAATATCAGGTTAAAGAGTTTATTAACGAAAAATATTCTAAGGCTGTTAATATTTTAAAGGATAACCTTAAAGAACACTACCATATTTTTTATGGTTTGAGATTAAGTGAGATTCTTTTTCCTGCCAGCGAATACGGCTCTGAAATGTTTTTTCAGGAGTTTGAAGCGATTAACAGTGTAATATTGCCTTTGGTGATTTTTGATTTGATAGACCGAAAGCCGATTATGGTTATCGGCTTCGGTGAAGTATGTGGAGTTGATTCACTTGTTGATTCTGGTATAGAAGTTGTTTCTTTAGACGGTTTAAGCGATCTGCTACTGGTTGAAAAACTGACGCCATTATTTAACTAAACCTCTGGATAACTATCTTTTCAGTTTTCCAGTAAGATTTTTTCTATATCTGAAAGCACTATTTTTTCAATGCTTTCTATATAGTAATGCTCATTAAAACCTGTCATTTCTGTAAATTTTAGCTCTGCATCATCTTTCGAATAAGCAATAACAACTCTGAAATCATTTTCCCACAAATCCCACCTGTATTTGTCTTTTATACGAACCCTGTACAATCCTTTTTGGATAGTGCCATCTTTTTTCTCTTCCTGTACTTTTTTTAATTTTTCATTTTGCACCTGTTGTTCAAGCCATGATTTATTCATAAATCCCCCACGGTTAACGTCTTTAGGCTCGGTTTTTACTTAACGAAATCTTCCGGTTTTACACCTGTTTTTACCTTCATATACTTGCCCTCCCCCCTTAGCTTCGGCTGAAGTTCGGTAAAGTACCATCCGGCAACGGTAATAATGCCTAAAAATACAAAAATAGCAGGCTTCAGAACATCAATAGCTGATACAGCGCATAACTCAATATTGAGATTAGTACAAGTTCCCTCATCAGGTGCATAGAACCCCCATAAGCCTATACCTATAAGGAACATCCCCAATATCGGTTGGATGTATAACAAGTAGATATTAATAAGAGTTTTAATATATCTGAATATGAACATTTTTCTTTCCTTAGGTTTCTTTCTATTTTGGATTTCCAATTCTTAACCAATGTGATGGTTCGACAATCCATTCTCCGCAGTCATAGGCAACGGCCTTATTATGCCTGTTAGCGAACCATACTAACCAGGCTAATAATCGCTGATTGCCGCTGTATTTGGTTTATCTCTAACCATCACAACATATCTCTTTTTCTTAGCCATAACGCTACCCTAATTTTGCAGATTCAAGCAGCCAGTGGTTTTTCAGGTTCTCGTCCAGGTTATCGAATGCGGCCAGCGCTGCCTTTAGAACGGTTGTCTTGCTCTGGCCTGTTCTCTGCGCCTCCGCTTCCAGGATCTCCTCAAAGTACGCTGGCAGTCTGAAGTTCATCAACTTTGGTTTACCCGCTACAGGCGCTCTGGTAGCGCCGGAGATAAAACGCGCGGTTTCTGCGTTTGTTGCTGGTTGCTGAGATTCATCGATGTTCGGGCGGTTTAGTTTTAAAGCCATGAAAATTTCCCCTTGTACGGTATGCATTAATTGTAAATATCATAGTATCTTTATGGTGTATTTACAATGTAAAGATTTCGATGAATATTGTTGATATTTCTATAAAATGCCAATTTCCTGTGCCACAAGTTCAATCTGTGCTTTCGCTGTTGAAAGGCTCGATGCCCGGCTAACGTCATGTACCCCTGCCCCTTCATTACAGGCGCTTTCATACACATCCAGCTCGGATATCCGGGTTTTCAGAGGTTGAATCCAGATGTTGTCCGAACGCAGTAATTTATCCAGATCAATGGCCGCTTTTCTGTGGCGGGGTTTCGCTGAGTTGATTCTGGTGAACAGCACCCACGGTTCCAGAGCTGCGTTAGCTTTCTGAGCGGTGCGGATTTTCTCTGTAACACTGGTCAGTGTTTCGCTTTCGAAATCAGAGGACGGCTTAACCAGTGTCACCACGATATCTGATACTGTCAGGGCGCTACGGAACTCCTGGCTGTCGTGGCCGGGGCAATCGACAATGAGAACTTCACACAGCTTACTAAGGCGCTTAATTTCGTTGCTGACGTTTCCGTAAGCTGCGTGAACCGGGATAGTGAGTAAGCCGTTATCTGTCCGCTTTTCGTTCCAGCTCAACAGATCGTGGTTTTTATCTGTCTTCAGGATAATTACCGACTTACCTTTGTTGACCAGCATTGAGCCTGTGTTAGCCACGTAGGTGCTTTTGCCTACCCCACCTTTATCTGATACGACAAGCAAGATTTTACCCATTTCAGAATCCCTCTCTTTATGTTGTAAAGCTCATGTAAAGATATGAATGTCTTTACATGGTGTGTTTTTCGTAAAGATACTTTTGTCTTTACAGTGTCTTTATAATGCAATGGCTTTACCATGTAAAGCACAAATAAAGATATATTTATCTTTATGGTGTCTTTACATGGTAAATGTTGCTGTGTCTTTATGTGCGCTTTATGGTGTAAATCTTGGTGTGTCTTTACATCATCTTTATGTTGTAAATTTTTAGTGTGACGTTGTCACTATAGGGCTGGGGTCTGTTTGCTGGTTCTTTTTGAGTGTGCCTTCCCTGAACCAACTGAAATGGGTACTGTATGGGTGTGTCTGGTTAACTCAAAATGAACTGGTTCCCTATAATGACTCAAACAGTACCGAAAGGCTTTGTCAGAGCTTACTTACGCGCATCCACGACTGAACAGGATGCAACACGCGCCCTGGACACGATAAATACCTTCGCCATCGAGCGCGGCCTGAGCATCTGTAACTACTACATTGAAAATGAATCAGGTTCTAAGCTTGAACGCCCTGAGTTGTTCCGGCTCCTGAAAGATTGTCAGCAAAACGATATCTTGCTGGTAGAGGATGTGGACAGGCTTTCACGCCTGGTAGGGGAGGACTGGAACACACTGAAGAAAATGATCCGGCAGAAAGATATCCGGGTTGTGGCCGTCAACGTTCCGACAACCTGGCTCGCATCGGGTCACAATGATTTTGACAGCCGAATGTTTTCGGCCATAAACGATATGTTGCTGGATATGCTGGCCGCCGTCGCCAGGCGAGACTATGAACAGCGCCGGGAACGGCAGCAGCAGGGGATCGCCAGGGCGAAAAGGGAAGGGAAGTATAAAGGCCGCCAGGTTAATCAGTCTCGCTATGACGCCATAAACAGGCTGATTGCGAGCGGCAGCTCCTGGAGCCAGATTCAAAAAGTGCTGGGTTGTAGCCGGGCGACTATCAGCAAAGCTGTGAAGCAACAGACCGTTAACAAAATGAACCATGAACCTGAAGGTAGGGAGTAGTTACAACATAATAAACAGTGTGTTGAAGAATAAAACTGATTCTTTATACTGTATATGCATGGGTCTTCCCCGATCATGGTGGGAAGGCTCAGAACGCCATATTCAGCTTTCCGTAGTGGAACATCACCCCCAGTT
>NZ_JAWPBF010000026.1:0-40544 GCF_033341895.1 Citrobacter sp. HN-141
GACAATTCTTTCCATAATTTGGCCTTTTAATTTGGTGGTGCTCAAGACAGTTGCTTCACGCCAATGCCAGCGGCGCGTAGTGCCGATTTTGTTTCAATGCCGTGCGCATTCCAGCCATTCACATAACCGTCATCGTAATCACTCTCGCCGTAGCGGAACCGCTCAGATGGCAACGTAACAGTCCGCGCCTCCAGTTCTGCCATGCGATTCTCTGCGGCTTCCAGCTCATCCAGCAGGCCTTCAAGCTCATCAGTCGAAAGGTGCAAAAGCTTAACCCCGGATTTAAGTGCCGTATCGAGATAGCTGCGCATGCGCGTCGCCTGTTTGTTGAGTGCTGTCATTGGGCTGCTCCTTGGCTCTCGACTGCGCCATCCAGCAGAAACACACAGTCATTTTTGTGTTCGGCACATGACCAGAAAACCTCATCATCGCCACGAAAAATATCTACCTGCACCGTGGTTTTATATTTAGCCACTGCACCGCAACGACATTTCGCGGAAGTGTTTTTCTTTTTAGACAAGACACCTTCAACTCTCGGATATTTGCTCATAGCGAGGCTCCTTTGCGAAGTTGGGCGGCGAACTTCTCGATGTCATATCTGTCCGTGTAGTGAGGTGGTAGAGAAGCGAGAAGCATCTCCACACCCTGCGCCCTCACTTCAGCCAGGAAAGCGTCGGTGGCTGGGGTTTTGATTGCTTCAATTGCTGTATTTCCGCAATCATCAAGCAGTTGCTCTGTTGGTCGGTATTCGATTCCGAATGCACCTTTTACAGGCTTAAATCCAAGCCGATAAAAGTTTGCGCAGTCAGCTAGTTTTGCATTCTCCGCCGCCAGCTCACTGCACTTGCTCTCGGCGTTAGCGAGCTGTACTGCCGTGTCTGTGAGTTTCAGTTCCAGATTGTGAATAGTCGCGTCTGCTGCACGAAACTCGCGCTTGGATTCCGTTAAATTTGAGCATGCGTTCTGAATTGAGTAGGCCAAAATGGCAGTATCACGATCATCTGATTCTTCAGCTTTAACCTGCAACTGAACCGCCAGGCTGAAGAGATCAGCAATTTGAGTTTCTGTCATACGGTTATTGATCATTTGCATTGGTATGTACCTGCTGAAGTTTGTGTTGTTTAACGAAGTGGGCCACTGCTTTTGACTGGCTGGCGATGATTTTTCTGTCACCTAGGTCGAGCGTGACGTTCTTACCGCGATAAATTATTGCCGAGCCGATTGCCTTACCGTCCAGCTTCACATACAGCACTTTCCCGATAATCTCTGTCGTAGGGATTGGCTGTGAAAGGCGATAGGTTTCGCGAGCTTCAGCAATGGTTTTATGTTCGTCGATTATCGACAGGGCTTCAGCCAGTGCAGTGCCTTGCAAAGTGAACACGCCTTCATCGCTGATCGTCGCCATGGCCATCAGTTCCACGAAACGGCGAGCACTTTTAATGTTGAGTTCTGGAGCGATAGAACTGCGGGTAACCTTTGTTTTCCCCTGGGCGGCGGCTACTGCTTTATCATGCTGGAGAACCTCACCAGCCTGTTCGCCAAACTCGCGAACGCGGTCAACAGCAACATCAACAGATACGGCACCAGATTTAACTTCCTGCTGAACGTCATAATTAGCAGTACTCAGAGTGAGCAACTTTTCAACGGTCGCTACAGACTTATTGACCAGCTTTGCAATCTCGCTGGTGGTCTGGTTGAAAGCGTTATGAAGCTCCTGAATAACAGCAGCCTGTTCAATATCGGAAAGTGGAAGCTGGTTATTACTGGTCATGATGCGAGCCAGTCGCTGCACATCGTTACCGTTAAACGGCATGATATGAATGCGGTCTACTGGCTTCCCAGCTTCAGCACAACGTGCGTAGCATCGACGGCGGCGGTGGCCTTCAACAACCCACACCCCACCTTCATCACGTGCGATAACCTCCAGTGGAGGAACGGTGCCACCGTTCATCAGATAGTTAAACAGGTCATCATCTGCTTGGCGGGTGCGTTCGTCGTCTTCACGCTTGTTGAAACCTTCACGCACGTAGATATGTTCAAGGCTGATAAACATCCCGGTATCGGTGCGCTTGATGGTCCCATCACGTGACATTTGTTTGAATGAGTTAGCGGCCATTACGCAGTACCTTCACGAAGTTGGTTAGCGAATAACAGAGCCTGATTACCAGCGTAAACAATGCTTTCTTCTTGCTCTTCTTTCCCTATGGCAATAGTGACGTTTGCGTACTTTTCCACGCCAGTGGCCTGGATATCGCGAATAACCTGATCGGTTACTGGAGTTAACTCGCGTAATTCTCTCTGTGCCTCCAGCATGTGCATATTGGTCGGCGATTTGGTATGACGTTCAACGATGCGGTCGCACTCTTTGGCCCAACAATTAACATCGTCGCGTAAAACAGTGTTCTCGATGGCCAGTGTTTTACGCTGTTCCATTGATTCGCACAGCGCGACACCCTGAACATCGTAGCGGTTCGCCAGTTCATTCATCAGCCACTGGGAAGCAGGTGGCAGGAGAGGGGCAGCTTTACGGGCTGCATCGATCAGTTGCTCTCTGGTCATGCGTGGTTGTAACTCAGTGACGTTCTGTGTGGTCGTCATGGTTAGTTTCTCCGTGTTATATGCGCCCTGCACGGCGCTGAATTTTGGTTGCACGAATCCCTCGCCAAAAGGCGAATAAAAGTTTGGGTTTCGTTTCAGTAAATGCCCCATGAAGAGGCACTTAGTGAAACGGGCGACTGCAATCGCCGGTTAGTTTCTCCACTCAATTGAAAGCGCGTTCCGCTGGTTTTGGATTTAACGAACTGGCACTTAATGACAAGGGACAGAACGCGCTTTCAGTTGAGTAAAAAGGGCGGTACCAGGGACTTCAAAGGTTGGTACTGGTACCGCCAAGACTCCACACAGCTTTCTTACTTCCTTGGATCACGAGAACTACGTGATTCTGGTGCAGCATGCAGGGTTCGAACCTGCGACCCACGGCTTAGAAGGCCGTTGCTCTATCCAACTGAGCTAATGCCACAACTGGAAGCGCACTCCACCTGTTTCACACCTGTCACCCATAACTGGTAAGTAAAGGAGTGCGCTTTCATGTTGTGTGCCTGTCTTTTCACCACATCAGGCTCGGTGGTATCTTGGAGTTCCTACACAGCCAAGAAGGATAAAATAATGAGCACCGCTTTCTATTCAGCAATCTTCAAGGCGCATATAGCGACCATTCATTCAGTAAGAGACATCCCTCAGATGGGAGCTGTTTCTCAAGATGAGCTACATAAAGTAAAAAACAGAGCCATCCTTCTTACTACGCTAGATGTCATGCTCGCCATCCACCGTCAGGAGCATGGAACCATTTTCAGCCCTCTCAAGGGAAAATCTGCAATCATCCACTTGCTAAATAAGACTTACAGCTGGCCTGGCGAGCAAATAAGAAAGATGGATCTCGAAGATGTCATCATTGCCGTTCAGCACCACCTTGTTTTGGAAAAACTTCCACAGTCATATAGGGGCTTTTTAGATAAAATTCATGCAAATGTTTGGGAATCTTCCTTTGATGACTTCATCAATGGGGAATGGAATCCTGATCACTCAAAAGAATATTCATACATGCTTGTGGAGTAAGTCTTTCAATCTCCGCGGCATTAATCTGAAGCTGCTCTTCCAGAAATTCCTTATGAGCTAAAGCGGATTTGAGTTCCTCAACCGCTTTAGTTTTATTTTTCATCCAGGCAAGCAGTTCATCGTTCGACATACCGCCGGCTGAAATCTTTGGTTCTTTACTATCCATAATCCCTCCATCAGACATTGTGCGAATCATCCGGTTATTCATACGCCACCGGCGGCTACTTCGTGGGCGTCCTGCCTGTTCGCTTTCGATGCAATGACTATAGCTACTTTAAGTAGATAATTGCAAAAACAAAAAGTAGAAAAATGAAATTTTTAGTAGTGTAGTGTTATGAGGTGAGGAATTGGAGGCGTAAAAAAACCGGCTTTCGCCGGTTTCTTGATGAATTAATTATTAGCCAAACTCTATCATTTTTAGAGGTAAGCATCTGATTAGCTTGCCGAATATGTATAGTTCATTCATTTCATGCTCCTCTATGAAGAAGGGCGGGTAATGTTCATTGTCTGAAAGAACTGCCAGTCGGCGCCCTTTTACCTTCTGCAAACGTTTAACGAACGTACTGTCTTCAAAATTGAACACATAAACGCCGTCGCCGCTGAATTGTTCAACCTTGCTGTCTATGAAAAGCAGGTCCTTTGGGCAAAGCGTGGGCATCATGCTATCGCCATCAACATTTATCATGACGATGCCATCAAGGCTTCTACGACCAAACAACTCGAAGATCCTCTCTTCTGGAATCTCTATTGAGCTCACTATTGTAGGGAATGGTTGGTTTATATATCCGGAACCGGCTGAAGCATGAACATCCAATTGCTCTATTCTGACCGTGCCTTTGGCTGGCGCGTCGCCACCATTAACAGGCACACCATAATCAAGATAAGCCGGTGAGACGGCAAGTCTTTCTGCAATTCGAATCATCTTCTCATCTCTCGGCTTTGCAGTACCAAGAGTGTAGCGCCGCGCCATCTCATACGAGACACCACTGAACTCTGACAATTCTTTAACTCCAATAGATTGCTCTTGGAGAGACCTGTTTAGCCTTTCGGCAAAGTCTTTGTATTTAGCATTTTCCACCATAAGTAGAAGATTAAGCGCACAAGGCATAGTTGTCATTTCTATTTTAAGTTGCTAATAATTGCTACCATAAGTAGTATTGATGCAGGCTTAGTCATAGGAGAACACATGTCATCTCAACACAAGAATGTAACAGCTAAAGCTGTGAAGGCGATCGGGTCGATTTCAGAGGTATCAAGGCGGTTTGAATTCCAATCAGTTCAATCTGTTGCGAACTGGATTGCAAAGAACCGAGTACCTTCTGAAAGAGTTATTCAACTCTGCCAATGGGGCGGATGGGTAGTAACTCCCCATCAATTACGACCTGATATTTATCCGAACAAAAATGACGGCATACCTTCCGCTAACAACAATAGTCAACTTTAAGTTGATTATTAACTACCAGAGGGAAATCAACATGGTAGACAGCATAAATACAGCAATCCGCCTGATGTGTAAGGCACACAAGCATGGTCGCTTAGGTATGGCTTCCGATTTAGGGATGACTATCGACCAGTTCCACAACCACCTGTACCAGAAGTGTGGCAGTCGGTTCTTTACCTTGGCAGAACTGGAACGGATGGAGGACCTGTCTGGTTCTTGTTACTTGGCCGAGTACCAGGCGAACCGCAAAGGGAAATGGCTGGTGGATGTTCCAACTGCTGAGAGCCTGGATAACGTTGAGCTGTACAGCATTGAGATGAAAGCGGCAGCAGCATCTGGTGAGCTGGCTAATGCCAAGATGGCAGCAGCGGCTGATGGGGTAATTGATTCATCAGAGCGCAAAACGCTTTCAGAATTATTCAGTAAGAAGCTCCGCCACCAGATTCACGGGTTCCTGGGATTTATGGCGCTTTATGGGGTTGGTGTTTCAGATCAGGCGATTGACGTATTCGTTTCAACAGGCAGAAAAGGTGACGCCCGCGAGTGTGCAGCTCCGGGCGCCTTGGCGTGTCGTATCAGTGGAGAAACTAACGCATGAACAGTGTAACAACACAGTACCGCAGGTCGCAACTTATTGCTCGACCTATGCCGGGTGGAAAAGGTCCGGTGCAGTTCGTGTATGGGGTAATGGTATCCGGATGCTTTGAGCCTGTCTGCTACCAGTTTGCCGATTGGGTTGTAGGTGATTTCAACGGCCAGGCGGAGAAGGTCGAATGCGAGCACTCAACAGACGGTTTAAAGACAGCTACGGCGTCCCAGTCAGGGTTATCCGGTGGGAGCCAGAAACTCAACGGGTTATATACCTGCGCGACGGATACGAGCATGAGTGCTTCAGTCCTCTCGAACAGTTTCAGCGTAAATTCAGGGAAATAGAGGGTCCGAATGAGCCTGTTAATGACATCCCGGCCAATAGTGATAAATCCTGACCTTGCGTACAGCATTGGCCTGAATGAGGCGATTGCATTGCAGCAGATTAACTACTGGCTGAAAGAAACAACGTCTGGCATGGAGCGTGACGGTGTTCGCTGGATTTACAACACGACTGAACAGTGGCTGGAGCAGTTCCCGTTCTGGTCAGAGTCGACTCTGAAGCGAACCTTCACCCGCCTGAAGACACTCGGTGTGCTCAAAATTGAGCAACTGAACAAGTCTCAACGCGACATGACCAACTTCTACACGATCAACTATGAAAGCGAGCTTTTAGATGAAGTCAAAGTGACCGAATCGAAGAGGTCAAAATGCACTGTTCCATCAGGTCAAAATGACACGATGGAAGAGGTCAAAGCGACACGCTCCATCAGGTCAAAACGAACCGCTGTCATCAGGTCAAAATGCACTGATGATCTTACAGAGAATACAACAGAGAGTACTACAGAGAATAAAACCCCTTCTTGTCCGGAAGCTTCGCAACCGGACGCTTTGGTTAATCCACATGATTTTCTGTCTCGCCATCCAACAGCGGTGGTTTTCAGTGCGGCAAAACGTCAATGGGGAACTCAGGAAGATTTAACCTGCGCAGAATGGATCTGGGCAAAGATTATTCGACTTTACGAGCAAGCCGCTGAGTCTGACGGTAAACTGGTTCGCCCTAAAGAACCTAACTGGGTTTCCTGGGCTAACGAGGTTCGTCTGATGTGCACTCAGGATAATCGCAATCACCGCCAGATCTGCGAGCTGTACGGTCGTGTAAATCGTGATCCCTTCTGGTGCAGAAATATTCTCAGTCCTTCGAAGCTGCGTGAAAAATGGGATGAGTTGTCCCTGAAGTTATCAGCGTCAGCGAGCAAACATGAGGTTCGAGAGGACCCAATGTTTAAATCCAAATACGAGTGCGATACACGCATTCCTGAAGGATTCAGGGGGTAACGATGAGCATTCTGAAAACAGTCCAGATGTTTATTGCCATGAATCCTGGCTCCACGACCAGGGACATCATCGAAGGTCTGACTCAATACAGTCAGGACCAGCTTCAACTCGCTGTTTGCCGTCTTTATGGTTCAGAGCTGGCAACACGTAAACGCGACGGTCGCCAATTCCGTTATTACGCGGAACCGCCAGCAGATTGCCACTTCGAGGTGTTTGAACCAACTCCTGAAGTCAGCGCTTTGATGGAAACGGCGAAAGATCTGGAGTCGAAAGGCCTCTTTCACCGTGCTGCGACGATTTACATGGATGCGTTCAGCGCATCAGCCATTGAATCAGAGCGAGCAGCAATACTGGCAGAACGTCAGCGCTGTCTTGGCCTGGCTAAGCCAGCAGTTATTGCCGAAGACGGATGTTATCTGGCTGGTCGACTTTCGGGAGGACGTTAATGAGCTACTCACTGATTTACGCCGATCCGCCGTGGGAATACGGGAACACCATCAGCAATGGTGCAGCGGAAAACCATTACGGCACGATGAAACTCATCGACATAAAACGCCTGCCGGTCTGGGAACTGGCTGCGGAAGATTCCGTTCTGGCCATGTGGTTCACCGGTACACATACCCGTGAAGCGATCGAGCTTGCTGAGGCATGGGGTTTTAAGGTTCGGACCATGAAGGGATTCACCTGGGTGAAGTTCAATTCACTGGCTGAGCAGCACATCAACAAAGCGCTTCAGGCTGGTGGAATAGAGGACTTTTACGACTTCCTCGATCTGTTGAATGCTCAGACCCGAATGAACGGTGGTAACTATACCCGCGCCAATACTGAGGATCTGCTGATCGCCACCAGAGGGAAAGGGCTGGAGCGTCAGAATGCCAGCGTAAAACAGGTTATCTACAGCCCACTCGGTGAGCACAGCCAGAAGCCAGCAGAAGCGCGTTACCGTCTGGAGCAATTATACGGCGATGTGTCACGCATTGAGTTATTCAGCCGCTGCGCTGCTCCTGGCTGGCACCACTGGGGAAACCAGTCTGTTAAACCAGACCTGCATCTGATTCCTGGCAGCGTGATGCATATCGACTGGGCGAAAGGAGAAGGCGCATGAACCAGGAAACCGAGAATGCCATTCAGGCTCAGGCCAAACGCTGCAGCGACGAGATTAGAAAAGCAATGAAGGTGAAGCCCAAGCCTAACTGGAACGAGACAGTACCGCCGATCCTGAAGAAGCATCACGAGAAGATAAGACCACTGGGGGTAACCCTGCTGGAGTTCGTAGGAAAAATAGGGCGCATGAACGGGCGCTTTGGAGTGGAATCATGATGAAACTGGTACTCCCATTTCCACCCAGTGTGAACACCTACTGGCGTGCTCCTAATAAGGGGCCGCTGGCTGGCCGCCATCTCATCAGCGCCAAAGGCAGGGCATACCAGAGCGCGGCATGCGTGGCTATCGTTGAGCAACTTCGCATGCTCCCTAAGCCGTCATCATCACTGGCATCAGTAGAGATTGTTCTCTATCCACCTGATGAACGCCGCCGCGACATAGACAACTACAACAAAGCGCTGTTTGACGCGCTTACACATGCAGGCATCTGGGAGGACGACAGTCAGGTGCGACGCATGCTGGTGGAGTGGGGACCGAAAATACCTGGTGGACGGGTAGAAATATCGATCACTAAACATGTACCAATGGTGGGTGCAGCCGCCTGATAAGTGGAGACAGAGCATGCAACAGATGATTAATGTGAAGAATGATCCTGGGTTTCCGGCGATGACCAGTCTTGAAATTGCGGGTCTATGTGAAAAACGACATGACCATGTTTGTCGTGACATTAAAGTGATGATGGAACAGCTCAATATTCAATCTCCCCAAATTTGGGGAGAATACCGGGATGACCTTGGAAGGGCTTACCCGTGCTTCCATCTTCCTAAAGACTTATGTCTCACGCTGGTTTCTGGATATAACGTCGTTTTGCGTAAAAGGATTATCGATCGTTGGCTGGAACTGGAAAGCCGTAACCAACCGAAGGTACCGCAATCATTCTCTGAAGCGTTGCGACTTGCCGCAGAACTGGAAGAACAGAAACAGCGCCTGAGTGAAGAACTGGCAGTAGCAGCACCAAAGGCCGAGTTCGTTGATCGTTATGTGACGGCTACTGGTTCAATGACATTCCGGCAGGTTGCCAAGCTGCTTAACGCCAAAGAGCCAGAGTTTGCGATGTTCCTGATTGAGAACGGCATCATGTACCGGCTTAACCGTGTTCTCACACCAAAGAGCAAGCATATCGAAGCAGGGCGCTTCGAGGTGAAGACGGGCACGACAAACCAGACAAATTATGCGTTCAATCAGTCCCGCTTCACCGCCAAGGGTGTTCGCTGGATAGGTGGCCTGTGGGCAGAACATATTGCTAAGGGGCAGGTAGCGTGAGGGCATTACTGACACCTGAAGTGGCACCGATGACCGGGGTAGTGATATTTCGCCCAGGCAGTGAACTGATGCATCTGTTCAGACGTGGGCGCGTTCTTATCGAGCCACAGGCAGAGTCAATGGCTGAGTTACCGTCTGGCATGCTGCCGGAGACTGCTCAGGAGCTTCAGAACGATCCGTTAATGCGTGATGTCTTCGAAAATCAGAAGGTAATACATCGTGCTGGTGGACTGAATTCACTGGATGCCTGGCTCGAAAGAAAACTGGAATGTCAGTACCCACACAGCGAGTGGCACGATCGCAACTACACCATCACCCGGCATGCGCCTGGCTCAATTCGCACGTGCTGGGGCTGCGACTTAAAAATTCGTGATCAGTTCACTGAAGGTCTGGCGGGTATAGCCCGTGAAAACCTGGTATCCTGGCTACTGAAGGTTGTAAACGGCCAATTAGGTTTCAGTGAGGACCACATTCTGACGCTGCCGGAGTTTTGCTGGTGGATGGTCAGGAACGACCTGGCTAACGAGATACCTGAAGCCGTAGCGCATAAAGCACTTCGTCTTAAGAAAGAGTCCCACCAGCCGGTAACACGCGAAAGCGATATTGTTCCGACATTACCCGCTCAACAACTGGTACAGGAGAAAGCGAAAAAGATAGTGGCGATGAAGGTAGACCCTGAGACGCCGGAATCCTTCATGCTTAAACCCAAGCGTCGTCGCTGGGTGAATGAGAAATACACGAGATGGGTTAAGGCCCAGCCGTGCGTCTGCTGTAACAAGCAAGCTGACGACCCCCACCACCTGATTGGCCACGGGCAGGGTGGAATGGGTACAAAGGCACACGACCTGTTTGTGATTCCTCTGTGCAGAGAGCATCACGACGAGTTGCATGCTGATCCTGTGGCATTTGAAGCGAAATACGGTGACCAACTGGTCCTGGTGTTTCGGGTTATAGATCGTGCGCTGGCAATCGGCGTGCTTGCATGAACAGTGGAGATAACATGCGCGATATTCAGATGGTGTTAGAACGATGGGGCGGTTGGGCATCAAGCGATAATTCTGGTGTGGATTACTCCCCGATCGCGGCAGGATTTAAGGGACTTTTACCGCAGACAAGCAAAACCCGATTGTCATGTACAGATGATGATGCGCTTATCATTGAAGGTTGCCTGGCGCGACTGAAAAGCCGAAAACCATATGAGCATTCGCTTCTAGTCGCTCATTACCTGTACGGTATCTCGAAGCGGAAGATAGCTAAAGCGCGAAAGAAGGATGAGAAACTGATACGCATCGAGATACAGATGGCCGAGGGGTTTATTGATGGCTGCCTCTCGATGCTGGAAATTCGTTTAGAGATGGACGTGGAAGTCAAAGATTGATGCTTAAAGCCCGATTACTCGGGCTTTTTCTCAACGTCTCGAACATAGAGAATTACTGCTGATTTAATGTCACCATCGACGTGTTTTGCGTTAATACTCAGATGAACAGGTTTTCTTTCCCATTCAGCTCGCTGCAACGCTTCTTTATTTCCGGATTCATCAAGGAATACATCCTGAACTACGCAGGTTAGGCGTTGGTCGGTATCGACACGACGAACCTTAACTTTGAAGCTCTCTGGATCAGTGTTATTAACTTCTTCAATCCGGTAAATACCATCGATTCTCATTTCTGATGAGCGTCTACGAGCATTAGTAACTAACTCTTTCGCCATTTCAGAATCAATAGTAACGCCATCAATTTGGGCGCTATCTGAACGCACAAAGGACTTAACCATCTGGGTTTTAGCGTCATACGACATACGGTCCATGTTATCGAGAAGCGGCTTTTCCGCAACCATTTCCGAAATGACCCGCAGGCGTTTAGTTTCTTGCTCGCTCATGATCTGCATAGTCCGGAGATGTTCTTTCTCTCCATCCTTAGCAATTTCTGCAAGGCGAGTATCTTTGCGGTTGTCCAAGAACCGTTTAAATACTGTTACTCCGCCCCAGATGACTGCTGCGCCGAGAACAGTAAACATGATCTCAGTTGCGTTCATTTTACCAACAAGTTCCTGTGTGAGTTTGGTTAAAAAACCATCAATATTAATTTCTACTATTGAAGAACCTTGCTCTACCGTAACTTCAATTTCCAGAGCGTCAAGTTCTTCTTTAGTCAGTTTGCGGACGTCAGGGACACCGTACTTGGCAAGGGCATATGATTTGTTGATTTGAGCCTGCATTTCAACAAAACCCTTCATGACTGAAGGTGTAAGGGATCTGTTAAATTTCTCACCGGTTAATTTGATGGTAAGGTTTGGCCATCCATTAAAACTTAAGCTGTCAGGTAAACCATAACCATCAAGATAGCTTTCAAGCAAATCGAAGGCTTGCTGCTCAGATTCAATGTCCACATGAATCTCATCAAACTTATCCAAAAGTATGTCCTCATTCTAAGCCAACTGTCACCGTGAGGTTTGGCAACGCCTGCTTTTCTTTTATTTTTTAGCTGTGTGGCAAGAAAATAATGGAAAAACAGATAAAAAGCACTAACGCGGTCCGCATTTTGTGGATTATTGTGTTAAGAGTGGTCACTTAGACACGTACTTAACATCATTTAAAAACCTCGCCACAGCGGGGTTTTGTCGTATTCAGGGCTGCCAATTGGTGGCCCTTTTTATTTCCCCTCGTTCTGAGAGGACTCACAGCAATAAGAGGGGGCTTAATGTCCGATCCTGTTTCTGGCACTACGGTCGCGGCTGGTGGACTGATGGGAGCAAGCGTATTTGGCCTTGCAACCGGTATTGATTATGGCGTGGTATTTGGCGCATTCGCTGGTGCAGTATTTTATGTAGCGACAGCGGCAAATATCACACGAGTACGATTGATTGCTTACTTCATGACGTCATTCATTGTTGGCGTTCTTGCTGCTGGCCTGGTTGGTTCAAAGTTGTCACAAGCCACCGGGTACAGTGACAGGCCATTAGATGCACTTGGTGCTGTTGTAGTGGCGGCGATGACAATCAAAGTGCTCACATTTTTCAACAGTCAGGATTTGGGAAGCCTGTTCAGTATTCTTTCGCGATTCCGTGGAGGAGGGGCCAGCAATGGTAACAAGTGATCCGTCAGCGATGGTGAATGCAGGTATTTGTGCGGTCATCGTCCTTGTCCTGATGTTCTACCAGCGTGAAGGGGCAAGACATCGCCCCGCTATTTCATTGCTGGCTTACTTCGTTGTGCTGGTTTATGCCAGCGTTCCATTCCGATATCTGTTCGGCCTCTACCAGGAGTCCCACTGGATGGTGGTCATCGTAAACCTTCTTATTTGCGCTGCCGTCTTATGGGCTCGTGGGAACGTGGCGCGTCTCGTTGATACGCTGAGGCACTAATGAACCAATCACAATTTCAACAGGCGGCTGGTGTAAGCGCCGGGTTAGCTTCGCGCTGGTTTCCGCACATTGACGCGGCAATGAAAGAGTTCGGCATTATTAAGCCTGAAGACCAGGCAATGTTTATTGCTCAGTCAGGACATGAATCAGCGGGATTCTCTGCGCTGGTGGAGAGCTTCAACTACACCCCAGCCGCTCTGCTGACCACCTTTGGACGCCGTATCACGAACTATCAGGCATATATGCTTGGGCGTGACAAAGAAAAAGGCCAGGTAGCCAATCAGCCAGCCATTGCAAATCTGGTGTACAGCAAGCGCTACGGTAACAATGCGCCTGGTGATGGATGGAAATACCGTGCGCGTGGACTCATCGGTATTACGTTCCTCGATAACTACCGGGATTGCGGCAATGGTCTGAAGGTTGATTTGGTTGCTCAGCCTGAACTGCTGGCGCAGGATGAGTATGCGGCCCGTAGCGCGGCGTGGTTCTTCGCCAGTAAAGGTTGCATGAAGTACACAGGTGACCTGGTGCGAGTCACGCAGATTATCAATGGTGGACAGAACGGTATTAACGACCGTCGTGCACGCTACGCCAAAGCAAAAGCCGCACTGGTATGAGGTCGCTATGGGACTTGAAATGATTATCGGCCTGGCCGTTGCTGTGCTGGCTGCAATAGCAGGTGCTTTTGGTCTGGGTAAATCACGCGGTACAAGTATCGCCGAAACAAAAGCGGACCAGCAGCGCACTGAAGAACGTGCAGCAACTACTGAAGCGGTAGCCGAACGCCGGGTAGAAACAACAAAAGGAGCCAGGGATGTACAGCAGACTGTTAATCATCTTCCTGATGACGATGTTGACCGCGAGTTGCGCGAAAGATATACCCGCAAAACCTGAAGTAACGGACACTGCCTGTGACTGGGTGAACATCATCTACCTCACAGAGCACGACATTGCCGTGCTGGATAAGCAGACGAAGCGGGACATATTGGCGCACAACAAATCAGTGCAGGCTAACTGTGCAAAAATAAATTGAAAATGAGAAATGAAAGTAGTAAATATGTGCAAAGCTGTGGGGAAACCAGCAGTAAAACACGTTCTTTAATCCGCACTCTCTGAAAAAGAGAAAGAATTATAAGCCTCGGTTTAATACCGGGGCTTTTTTGTATCTGCATTTCACCGCGCACCGCAGCGCATTCAATCACGTCGAACCCAACCCTTTGGAATGAGCCTTTGAGGAGTCAGTTAGTGCTGGCGAGCCTCGACGGGCTGATCTCCTATGCGGCAAAGGTTCATCTCAAAGTAAGGTAAACGCTATGAATACAATTACCGTACCGTTCCACGGCAGCGCTCTCTATGTAGTGAATCACAATGGTGAGCCGTATACCCCAATGAAGCCGATTGTTGAAGGGATGGGGATGGACTGGAAGTCCCAGAGAACCAAGATAAAACAACGATTCGCTAAAGGAGGGGTGGAAATCACCATACCTACAGCCGGAGGACCGCAGAAGATGCTTTGTCTTGCCCTCAGAAAGCTTGCTGGCTGGCTTCAAACTATTAGTCCTAACAAGGTAAAGCCAGAAATCCGCGATAAGGTTATCCAGTATCAGGAAGAATGCGACGATGTTCTGTACGAATACTGGACGAAAGGCGTAGTGGTTAATCCGCGCAAGTCTAACGTGATGGAAGAACTGAATCAGGCGTGCATGGAAATGAGGCGCGATAAAGGGATCGCCAGTCTGTTTGGTACAGGCTTGAATGAGTGGAAGGGCATTAAGGCTGCACATATCTCAAAAATAAAAGCTCTTGTTGATGATGCTAACGGGCTAATTGGTTATGTGCTTGCGGAAACCGGGAAAGGGAAAATTACCCGAACATAATACGCGCGTTGCTGAAAGCCACTTTCACAACGGCTTTTGATCTATCCGGCCTCGCAATAGCGGGGTTTTTTAACAACTGAGGAATGAGCATGACAGTAGTTCTTACAGCTAAGCAGATTGAAGACCTGGCTGCCTTCGCAAAAGAAGATGGCCAGCCACAATATACCATCACTACCGGAACAATCCCTGAGTTCGAAGCGGATGATGGCGAGGTTATCCCTGAGTACACCGGGCTGATTGCCTATTCCGAGTCGCTAGAGCATAGCGTTCTACAGCTCGATAACTAACGAATCAACATAACTTTCCATCCGCCATGACACCACAATGCTCGTAGACATGCCAGGAAGCCTGGCAGAAGAAGCTCGATACCATGCTGAACGCGCTGATGAAAACTACCGAGCAGGAATGACATGTGAGCGGATTTATGAGTCCGTAAAAATACTAACAATGAACCGTAGAGGAAAAATAATAGCTCTATAAATTAAGATGTTGACGGTTTTCGTGGATAAATTTGTGAATTTTTACTATGAAGGAAATACGACTCTTCCTTGAGTCAAAATCCCTGACAACTTAGGGTGATAGATAAAGGTCTTACGCAGCATGACATAATTTTCGATTTAAGCTATTTAAATTAATTTTTAAGATCAAAACCCACTGAGATTTACTTACAAAACTAAACCTTGCTATGTCTGGTTAATCATGCGTTAATGAATGTCTGGTTTGTAACGAATTTATCTGAAGCAGTCGCTGTAATAATTTTATTCCTTGTTCCTGTTGAGATTTCCTTGTTAGCTTTTCTCTCTGATAATTTTTTTTCGGACCATTCTGCCCAAGGGCTTACTCAATAAAGGTAATGTTTATGTCTAATAAAATGACTGGTTTAGTTAAATGGTTTAATCCTGAAAAAGGTTTTGGTTTTATCACTCCAAAAGATGGTAGTAAAGATGTGTTTGTTCACTTCTCTGCTATCCAGAGTAATGATTTCAAGACGTTGAATGAGAATCAGGAAGTTGAATTTAGTGTTGAACAGGGACCTAAAGGCCCCACGGCAGTTAATGTCGTGGCTGTATAAGGTAACTGTTATTACTAATAATATTCACTTCAGATGTCCGTGTTGCCACGGATCTCAGTACCGAACGTCAAACTTTGATGTTACTGAAAAAAATCCTTTCGGAGCAAAATGTATTTTTTGCAAATCAACAATGATTACATTTGATAATATTGCACTGTACATTCGTTCTGGTCAGTCTTCGTTAGAATTCAGAAAATAAATTTCAGGCTCCTTATGGAGCCTTTTTTGTATGCTGAACCGACAATCTCTGTAAGAGACATCACGGTAAAATTATGAAAAAAGTCATCGTTTTTTTTAATGCAGAACCAGCAGTTGTTGTAACCGTAATGAAAGGTATTACTACGATAATGCGTGAGTTTCCCAATGGGGAAAAAGCACACCTACCCGTGATGTCAGCGGGATTTCCATCTCTGACAGGAGACCATAAAATAGTTTATGTAGCCTCTGATCGTGATGTCAGTTCAGAAGAGATCCTCGAGGCAGCCTCGAAGCTTTTGAAATGAGATCTGGTTGTTTCGTGACCGACCCGGATTTTAGTACAGTGGTTTGTGTGGTCGCGAGCTCTTTTGCATGAAGATTGTACTGCAAACTATTGATAATTGAGTCTTTCTATTCTATCTTTTAAACATATCAGCGCTTATACAAGTGCTCTACGGGGAATGTAACATGCCTGGCGTTGATACGTTAGAGATCAAGAGAGGTAAACAATGAACGTCGAAGATTTAAAAAGAAAAACTGAAGCGGATATTTCTGAATTCATCACAAAAAAAATTATTGAACTCAAAAAAAAGACAGGAAAAGAAGTTTCCGATATCCAGTTTAATGCTCGTGAAAAAATGACTGGGCTTGAAAGCTATGATATTAAAATCACATTAATCTAATTGTTATAAGACTCAGTTCGAGTGAAAAAGCATTATCTTGAAAGGTAATGCTTTTTTATTTCTGTCATAAAATTTAGAACGTTGTCAAAGCCTTCACTTCTAACCACAGATTTTCTGCTTACCTTTTAACGGGTCCTCCTTGACGATTCTGACCATCGAGGGGCAGCAGCGGCGCGGGATTTGGAGCATTTTTGA
Organism: Citrobacter sp. HN-141; assembly: GCF_033341895.1. Classification (NCBI taxonomy): domain Bacteria; kingdom Pseudomonadati; phylum Pseudomonadota; class Gammaproteobacteria; order Enterobacterales; family Enterobacteriaceae; genus Citrobacter; species Citrobacter sp. HN-141. Next base: position 16,798 of record NZ_JAWPBF010000026.1, read on the forward strand.
TTCTTCACGCAACCATTTCAGTATTTGATGCTGATGACGGAACACTATCCCCGAATACACTGGGTTTGTTGCATTCTCTGATTCAAAAGAACACGGTGTGCTTCAACTTGGCTGAGCAGGCATTACAGCAGACATTCACTGAGTGCCTGCGACAAAGTTAAATGGCATCAAGCATGCGATGATGATTGATTAATAATTGAGCTATGCATGGTATAATAAGCCCCATTCATTGAAAGGTTAACCACCATGTCATTTTTCGATTATGCAATGCAGCGTGTTGGGCTTGCAGCCAATACGACTGTCATGTGCCCGATATGCGGACATAAATCCACACACTCGACCACGAAAGTACGCCAACAACAGGCGTTACTTTGCCCTAAATGTAAATCGCTGTTTGTCATTCACAGATAACATGCGACCTGCTGAATATAACCGCCTACGGGCGGTTTTTTATTGCCATCACAAAGGCCACTTTCGAGTGGCTTTTTTAATGGTCATCACGACGGGTATTACAGCAGGAATTACTGAGTGCCTGCGATAATGCTCAATATTTTTATCGGAGTGAATATGCCACCGCGCACACCGAAGGCCGGCCTGAAAGGGGCGATACAAAAAAGGGAAAAAATGAAAAGACATAAGCGAAATAAAAAAGCCACCACATCTGCAAATGTGATGGCTGGCATTCGGATTAATTCAGGTTGGCTGAATAAGTTAGCCGCAGATATTACTAAAATAATTAATGAAGCATGTCCCTAATCTCATCTGAGATATCTCTTGGCCCTGCAGGCTGAGGCGCAACCAACCGGGTCGGAAGTCTCTCGAAGAAACCACCACCACCATGATGATGAAAACCCGGGTTATTTTTATAACTATTGAAGTTACTGTCGGTAGTGAGAAGGATGTTGCACTGGTGCGAGCAGTCAACAACAACGACATCACCTGCATTCAGGTGCATTCGTTTGTGAAGAAATTGCATAAGTCTCCTTATCAAGAGGCAATCAGCACTCCTCTCAAGGCTGGTACGCCAACGTCCCACCGCTGACGGGCTGAGCCATTACCTTACCCAGACTCAACGATAAGTAACATCCTGATATTCAGACAGTAACTGTAATCGATAATGCTGAAGAATAGGCAGTAAATACAGGTGACTGATATGGCAACACTGAAGGATTTATCAAACCAGTTAAAGCAACTGCAAAAGCAAATCCCGTTTGCCACAGCTCAGGCGATGACAAAAGTTGTACGCCAGATTGAGTTGGCTCAGAAGACGGCATTCGAACGACATCTGGAGAGCCCCACGCCGTTTACCGTTAAATCAGTTGGTTCGGTGGCGGCAAGAAAGAACAATCTGACCGCAAAGGTTTTTGTCCGTGATACCGCTGCTGGTTATCTGGAACCATTCGAGTTTGGCGGAGAGCACAAGCTCAATAGCCAGGCTCTATTAAATCCCAAGAACGTTAAGCTAAACAAATACGGCAACATGCCGCGTAATAAGCTCTCACAGCTTAAAGCAAAGGAAAATGTATTCGTAGGTGAGGTTGATGGCGTTAACGCTGTCTGGCAGCGTAAGAAGCCGATGAAAGCTAAGAAGCGACGGGCCAAACGTTCCGCTAACGGGACGCGAAGACCGAAACGCAAACAGCGTTCTCCAAAGCTTTTGATCCGGTTTGGTGATGCGCTACCTGTGACTCCAGTGCTGGGGTATATGGATAGGGCCCGTACCATGGCGAACGCACTGCTACCGTCTGCTTTAAATCAGGCGATAGCAGAAGCCATCAGGACGGCAAAATAAAAGCAGTAACTTATAAGTTAATTTCGCAAGCTTTTATGAAGCTGTTTACTGCAGTTGTCGATCCAGAAACATTGGCTGACATGGAATGCTGGTTTCCGCCATCCTTTGTTTGCACACCAACTAACACTTTGGATTTCGCCCCCTGAAGCTGCTTAAGCACTGTTTTCAGTTGGTCCGTGTCATCCGATTGAATCTGGAGGCTCTGAACATTACGTCTTGAAAGGGTAGCATCGAGCTTCACTGCGGTATTCCCGTCGACCTTCATTATCAGGTCCATTGGTACCTCTGATAGTGATTCGGTGCTTTTATCCATTTCAACGTATGCCGCCGATAGCTTTTCTTTAGTGCAGTCAAACACAATGGCGCCATTGTCGGATGAAACCTCGCCAAGCATCATTGCTTTCTTACCACCAGAGAAAAGGTCATCTTCAGTATTAGTTACCCACTGGGCATGAGCAATTGGTGATGCCAGCACTGCGGCTACGAAAGTTATTTTGATTATATTGTTACCCATTACATTCTCCTTGTATTGAATAGGAATAATCATAGTCGGAGCGAATGGTCGAAGCCATTAAAAAAATGGGTCCTTCCTGAGACTTTTGTAAGGCACGGGCATTGCGCGCCGCGGTGTTTTCCTAGCTACAACTTTCAGATTTGTGTCCCATGTCCCACCTCTGGCGATCATTACGGACACCTCGCCAGCTCTGGCTATTCCAGTTTATTCCAGTGGGACATTCTGGTGGGACATGGCAAAAATGTCCCAGGCGAATGTCCCACCCCAGAAAATGTCCCAGGTGATGTCCCATGACCACGATGAACCAGAGTCAGTACGCACAACATTCAGGTGTGGATCGCAAAACAATTGGTCGGTGGATTAAAGCCGGGCGCTTCATTGTGATGGACGGAGACCTGATTGACGTAGAGGCCAGCGATGCGGCATTGAAGAAAAACCGCGATGGCAAAGACCCGCGCGCCTCGAACGCGAAGAAAAAGAAAACTCCCGTCGTTAGCGATAACGATGATGACGGTGATGAAATCAATAAAACTGTCCGCCAGATAATGCTCACTGAAGGGGCAGATCTTTCGAGAGAGGAAGCGGGACGTATCCGCGAGAATTACATGGCCCTGCAGGCAAAGCTGCAGTATGAAAAAGACAGCGGCCAGCTTATTGAGCTGACAGCAGCCGAGGAGGTTTTATTCAACGCCTTTCGCCAACAGCGTGATGCCTGGCTTAACTGGCCGTCCAGGGTGGCGCCGCTAATGGCTGCTGATCTGGATGTACCGGCGGACAGGATGACAGAGGTGCTGATTGAACATGTCCACAAACACATCTCAGTCCTCGGAGAGCCAGAGTTTAACCCGGCAGAAGATTGAGCGTCTTGAATTAAGCGTCCGCAAAGGCTGGACACCCCCGCCGCGTATCAGTGTGCCGCAGTGGGCAGATGACTATCGTAAGCTGGCAAAAGAGGCTGGGAGCACTTCGGGAAACTGGGAAACATCGACGGTAGAAATTGCCCGCGGACCGATGCTTGCCGCGACGGAGTCCGGGGTTCATATCATCACTGTAATGTGCTGTACCCAGTTGATGAAGACAGCACTGCTGGAAAACCTTTTTGGCTATTTTGCCCACCTCGATCCTTGTCCGATACTGCTGCTGCAGCCGAAAGAAGAAGCCGCTGAACAGTTTTCGAAAGAGCGTATTAGCCCGCTGGTAAGGGTGACGCCGGTACTGCGTAAAATCATCGGTGATTCGAAACAGAAAAGCTCGAAAGAAACCATTCTTTACAAGGCGTTCACTGGCGGATTTCTGGCGCTGGCGGGTGCTGGTAGCCCTGATAACCTTGCGCGTCGTCCGATTCGTGTCCTGCTGGCGGATGAAGTGGACAAGTACCCGATAACCCGCGAAGGCGATCCAATTGCGCTGGCCGAAGAGCGTACAGCGACATTTGGCCTGACCTGGCTGTCTGTACGCGCCTGTTCGCCGACGGTGGAGGATGAGAGCCGCATTGCTGACAGCTACGCCGACTCCGATCAGCGCCGGGCATCTGTGGTTTGCCCGCACTGTGGCCACCGCCAGTTCCCCGACTTTTTCAAACACGTTCAGTGGCCGAAAGAGGGAGATAAACACCTGACTAAATCGGCGATGCTCTATTGCGAATGCTGTGGTAGTGGCTGGTCCGAAGGACAGCGCCTCAGAGCTCTGCAAACTATTCGATGGCATCAGACGCGCCCATTTGAGTGCTGCGGGGAGCGGCACTCACCGCTGATGGATTATGACCTTGTTTGGCGGGCGGCAGACGAGGGCAGCGTTGAAAAGGTCTGGCAATGGTCAGAGTCGGAACGGCATGCGGTCTATCGCGCAATCTGCCCCTCCTGTGGAAAGGAGGCAGTCGATAACCACCACGTGGGGTACCAGGCATCCAAGCTTTTCAGCCCCTGGCAAAAAGATAAGCCGTCGGATATTGCGAAAAAATATATCGATGCGAAGGGCGATCCGGATAAGGAACAGGCGTGGTGGAATACCCAGATGGGGCTTCCGCACCGACCTAATCATGGGAAACAGCTCCCTGTTGATGTTCTGCTGGCGCGCCGGGAAATATTTCCGGCCCTCGTTCCGGACGGGGTGGCATTGTTAACAGCTGGAGTTGATACCCAGGACGATCGCTTCGAAATTACGATCACCGGCTGGGGGAGAGATGAAGAATCGTGGTCGGTCGCGCATGACGTTATTTATGGTGACCTTGAGACGGAAGAACCCTGGAAGCGACTGGATGCATACCTGAAACAGATCTGGCGACGTGGTGACGGGCGCGGCCTGAATATCATGGCAACGTGCATGGACTCCGGCGGCCACCATACGCAGAAGGTATACGAATTCGCCAAAGAGCGTCTTGGCCGTCGTGTCTGGGCAATTAAGGGGGAGTCTGCACAGGGAGGCAAACGCAATCCTGTCTGGCCGACCAAACGACCATCATCGAAAAGCAAAGCCAGTTTCCGCCCTGTCATTCTGGGGGTTAACTCAGCGAAAGACGTGATACGCGGTCGCCTGCATCTTGAGCCACCCAAACCTGGCGCCGCCGCTGCGGGTTATATGCATTTTCCTGACGATCGCGATCTCGGGTACTTCAATCAGCTGCTGGCGGAGCGACTGGTTTACAAAGTCATTTCCGGGCAGCGGTACAGTATCTGGGAAGCAATACCAGGACGAGCTAACGAAGCGCTTGACTGCCTCGTTTACAGCTATGCCGCGCTGTGCGGTCTCAAACATATGGGGTTAAAACTCAACGTCCGGGCCGCCAACCTCGAAGCCGATCCGGATAAGTTCCTGCCAGCGCCAGTTGGACAGGAAGAAAAAATCAATTACGAGCTGCCGGGTGCGGTTATTGAAGAACCAGCGCCGGTCAAACGTAAGCGAATATCGCAACTCCTGCCGAAATAAGGAAAATCATGTTCAACCGGAACACCAGCCTGCTTGCCGGCGCAATGACTAACGATCAGCTCAGGGATGCGCTTGCGAAAGCTCAGCAGGCGTACATTGATTTAGCAACCGGGAGCCACGGTGTTTCGTTTTCCTATACGCAGGGAGACGGGACGCGATCAGTGTCCTATCAGCAAAGCACCCTGGCTGATCTGCTGGCCCTGATTCAACTTCTGCAGGCGCAACTGGGGATTATCTCTCGTCCCCGGAAACCAGCGAGGTTTAGATTCTGATGAATAAAGTACAGATACTGGGCTCTGATGGGCAGCCGTTGCGACAGCAGCGTCCCTCTATGCTGGTGGGGGGGAGCCGCGTACCTTATGACGCAGCTGACTCTTTCAGCGATCAACTGGCGAACTGGCAACCCGCGCTGTGGTCCCCGGACAATGAAATTAACATTTACCGGGATCGCATCGTGTCCCGCGCACGCGATCTGGTCCGTAATGACGGCTGGGCAAACGGTGCGGTCACACGTCTGCTGGATAATGCGGTTGGTGCCAACTTCCGCCCCATCATGAAACCCGATTACCGTGTTCTCAGAATGATCACCGGAAACAAGGCGTTTGATGCGTCCTGGGCGGAAGAGTACGGAAAAGCACTGGACGGGCACTGGCGGACCTGGAGTAACGATCCTGGCCGGTATTGTGATGTTGAACGAAAACTCACCGTGTCGCAGATGTTACGCCTGGGATTTCGTCACAAGCTTATTGACGGGGATGCTCTGGCCATTCTCCAGTACAGAACTGACAGGCTTGGTCCCGGAAGAGGGCGTTACGCCACCACGGTACAGATTGTCGATCCTGACCGCCTCAGTAATCCTCAGCAGAATTTCGATATGCCAAATGTCCGTGGTGGCGTTGAAATTGATGCGGACGGTGCGCCGGTTGCTTACCACATCAGGGAGGCCCATATCGGTGACTGGTGGAGCGGGGCTAAAACCATGACGTGGCAGCGTATCCCGCGTGAAACTGACTGGGGCCGCCCGCATGTGGTTCACGATTTTGATCATGAGCGTGGCGCGCAGCACCGCGGTAACGGCATCCTGACTCCGGTTATTCAGCGTCTGAAAATGCTGGTGAAGTATGACCAGAGTGAGCTTGAGGCAGCAATTCTTAATGCCATATTTGCCGCTTACATTGAGTCACCCTATGACCCTGCGATGGTTCAGTCTGCCCTGGGCGAGACCTATGACGAGTCGGAGTTAGGCACTTATCAGGACGGGCGTGTTGAGTTCCATAACGATCGGCGTCTGACACTTCAGAATGGTGCCCGAATGCCCATTCTTTATCCTGGTGAGAAAATCACGACGGTTAACGCGGCGCGGCCCTACAGCAATTTTGAAGTCTTCGAATCTGCTGTTCTCCGTAATTTTTCTTCAGGAACAGGGTTGTCCCCACAGCAGGTCACCCAGGACTGGTCTGACGTTAACTACAGTTCTGCACGCTCCTCGTTGCTGGAGGCATGGAAAACACTGACTCGCCGCCGGGACGATTTTTCTACCGGCTTCGCTCAGCCCATTCTCACCGCCTTTGTTGAAGAAGTTCACGACAATGAGGATTTACCCCTGCCCGCAGGCGCACCTGATTTTGTTGACGCCAGAGCCGCGTATTCTCGCGCGCGCTGGATGGGGCCAGGGCGCGGCTGGGTGGATCCGGTTGCAGAGAAAAAAGGCGCCATTCTTGGTCTGGATGCCGGACTTTCCACCCTCGAGATTGAGGTGGGTGAAAACGTCGGTGAAGACTGGGAAGAAGTGCTTGATCAGCGCCAGAGAGAAATTGAGTCATGTCTTAAACGCGGATTACCGCTTCCGAGCTGGGCACAGGCTGACCAGTTTGCGAGCCAGACCATTACCGATCCGGAGGAAAAGTGAATCTACCCCATCTGGCCCAGCGATTATTTAACACCCCGCTGGCGCTGCACCCGAGTAAAGCCGAAGTCATCATGGCATCCGTAATGGACCGATTTGGTATCAGTAAAATCGAATCTTCTCTTGCCATGGAGGATGACTGGTACGGATATGACGATAACCGGGGACGTGAATCCCGTAGTGATCCGGGTTATGACAATGTGCTGGGTGTCGCCGTCATCCCGATATGCGGAACGCTGGTGCAAAAACTGGGCAGTCTGCGTCCGTACAGTGGAATGACAGGGTATGACGGCATTCGTCAGGCGTTTCTTACTGCGATGGAAGATCCCGACATTTCGGGCATTTGCCTGGATATCGACTCACCCGGCGGCGAGGTCGCTGGATGCTTCGATCTGGTTGATGTCATTTACGGCTCCCGGGGGAAAAAGCCTATCCATGCCATTCTGACGGAAAGCGCTTATTCCGCTGCGTATGCCATTGCCAGTGCAGCGGACCGGATTTCTGTTCCGCGCACCGGCGGAGTGGGTTCTGTGGGTGTGATCACCATGCACCTTGACTGGACGCAGCGGATTAAAGATGACGGTCTTAAAGTTACGATCATCACCTATGGATCCCGCAAGGCTGAAGGTTCGCCGCTGAGAGAGTTGTCAGATGAAGCGCTGGCCGCCATCCAGCAGGACATTAACACCATGGGCGAATTGTTTGTGAACACTGTTGCCAGAAACCGGGGGATTAGCGCAAAGGTTATAAAAAGTACCCAGGCCGCCTGTTTTATGGCTGCTGATGGCGTTGAAATTGGACTGGCTGATGAGGTGTGTCCTCCTGACGCTGCGTTCAAAAACTTACTTGAAAAAACAGGAGCCTGAAATGGCAAAGAAAAAGACGTTTAGTTTTGCTCACCTCATTGGTCTTGGCCCTTCCGCTTCTGAGGAAGAAGAGGATAAAAAAGCCAAAAAAGCGAAAGCCCGTCGCGCGGAAGAGGACGAGCGCGAAGATGATGCCGATGATGATGAGCGCGACGACGACGCGGAAGAAGACGAACGCGACGATGATGCTGAAGATGACGGCGATGATCCGGATGTGTCAGAAGATGATGATTCTGAAGACGACGGCGACGACGATCGCAAAGAGAGTAAGGCGGTAAAAAATGCACGCGCTGCTGAGCGTAAACGCTGCGCCCGTATTTTCGGCAGTAAGCATGCAGCTGCGAATCCTTCACTGGCCGCGTCACTGGCTTTCAATACCGGGATGAGTTCTGCGGCAGCAATTAATGTCCTAGCCTCTTCGGCTCCGGCCGCAGCCGCATCTCAGCCATCCCGTAAACGCTCTCTCGATCAGCGTATGCAGGAAAGCCACCAGGTCCGGCTTAATCCGGATAGCGGACAGAAAGAGACCGGAAAGTCTGCGCTGGTAAGTAAAATGACCGTCCTCTACAACTCCACAAGAGGAGAGAAATAATGGATCAGTTTGGTCAGAATGCGTTTGCGCCTGGCATGAAGAGCGCGCTGTTTGTTCCGGATCAGCTTGTCGCTGGCACGCTCCAGCTGGTGACTGACACCGGGATCATTACGGGCGGTGCCTTTAAGCGTGGTACTGTCCTGGGCCTGGTGGCTGCCAGCGGGAAATACACGCAATGTGTGAAAACGGCTGAAGATGGCAGTCAGTTACCCGTTGCTATTCTGGTTGATGATGTTGATGCATCGTCTTCCGATCAGAACGGCGGCCTGTATCTGATGGGGGAATTCAACCAGCACCGAATTATTTTTGATAACTCCTGGACGACCGCTGACCTGAAAAAAGCGCTCCGACCGCTGGCTATCTTCCTGAAAGACAGTGACCAGGCACCTGTAACCACCTCCTGATTTCCCCCACGGCTCTCCTGACGAATGCTTTAACCGGCAGGGGCTGGCTCGTTTAAATTTTTTGCCAGCTGCGGCTGGCACTATCAAGAGACTGAATATGGAAAATATTTTTGATACCAGCGTGCTGGTGCAGGTTGTTCCTAACCTGAAAACCAGTCAGAACTGGCTGCTCGATCGCTTCTTCCCGAATGTCGTGACTTACGAGACTGAAGAAGTGGCGATTGATGTTGATGTCGGCCTGCGTCGTATGGCGCCGTTCGTCTCCCCGCTGGTGGAAGGTAAGCTGGTCGAATCCCGTAAATACCAGACCAATACCTTCAAACCGGCATACATCAAAGATAAGCGCGCGCCGGACCTGCGCAAACCTATCCGCCGCCAGATTGGTGAGCGTATTGGCGGGGAATATACCGCTGCCGAGCGCGAAATGCTGAACCTTCAGTTTGAAATGACTGACCAGATTGACATGATCAACCGTCGTCTGGAATGGATGGCGGCGAGTGCGCTGGTGTCTGGGACCGTAACCGTCGCCGGGGAGGGCTATGAAACTCAGGTGGTGGATTTCGGGCGTGCTTCGGATCTGACCATCACTCTTAGCGGCTCGGATAAATGGCCACTGACCGTTGCAGCTGGCGCTACCAATACCCAGCCATCAGATGACATTGAAATCTGGCAGACTACTTTCCTGAAAGAGTCCGGCTCTGTCGCCACGGATCTGGTCTTTACGAATAAGTCATGGCGTGCATTCCGACTGGATACCACCATCAAGGATAACGCCATTACATTCCCGGTGCTGAGCCCGTTTGGTAACCAGATTAACGCCGGCCCACAGGTAATGAAGGGCGCAATTTATAAAGGGCGCTGGGGTAACTTTGACCTCTGGTTATATAACGACTGGTTTATTGATCCGCTGGACAACGTCGAGAAGCCTATGATCCCCGATGGCGCTGTCATTATGAGTGGTGCCGATCTGATGGGTACCCGCGCCTTTGGCGTTATCCTGGACCCGGCTTTCAACTACGGTCCGCTGGCTTATGCGCCAAAATCCTGGGTGAAAGAAGATCCAGCCCAGCGTCTTATCCTGATGCAATCCTCCCCGCTGGTTATTCCGAGCCGGGTAAATGCATCCCTCTGCGCAACGGTGGTCTGATATGGCAAAACAACCTAATACCGGGCTGGCTGATGATCTGAATGCAGAAGGATCTGCCAAAGACGGCCTGAGCGTTGACGACCTGAATGCTGGCGATAACACCCAGGAAAAACAGCCTTTGAGCAAAACAGATGATGCCGAATTGTCTGTTGATGACGATGGTGGTGACGAAAAATCCGGAGACACTGAATCGCAGGAGTATGTGGTGTTGAAAGGGAATTGCATTCGTCATGACGGGGAGATGTACCGCGAAAATATGCGCATCCCTGTAACCGGCAAAGATGCTGAGCGTCTTCTGCAGTCCGGCGTTATTGCTGATGTTGATGTGCTTCGTAAGCGAGTTCTTGCTTCTCAGCCATCAGTTTCAGTTACGACAGGGTAATGACATGGGCGTGGACTGGGATTCTCATCTTCTGAGTCCGCTGCATGATGTCTTTGGCGATGAGCACGAGTACCGTCCACGTAACGGTACTCCTTTTACAATTAACGGGATTTTTGACCGTGGTTATGCGCAGGTTGCTGAAAACCTTGATGGCGATTCAGAAATTAACACCTCCAGCCCGATGTTGGGTGTGCGCGATGCTGAATTTCGCAAGCTGGGTAAATCGCAACCTGCTGTATCTGACCGGGTATTTATAAAGACGGTCGGTGGTCACATCATCAATCAGTTATTTGTTGTGTCAAACGTCGAACCCGACAGTCATGGCGGATCTCGTCTTGTCCTCAATGTGGTAAAACCGCGATGAATTCAGCAGCGATACGGCAAATGGTTGTCACTGCACTAACCGGGACAACCAGCGCGGGCGACCGCGTATTCTCTCCACGCGACTGGTCAACTTCACCAGATATGTATCCTGTGTTGTTGGTTCAGACGCCTTTTGAACAGAAAAAATCACAGGGGCGTAATACCCCTGCTTTTACCACCCTCACCACTGTCAGGATCACTGGGCGCGTTCAGGAGTATGACGGCGATACAGTGGATGATGGAGCCATGCGGGCAGAGCTGGCGCTTGAAAGCCTTCGCGAGCAGGTGGAGCGCGCGGTGATCAACAGCTACGAACTGACGCGGAATATTCAGAAATACGCGGAAGTTCGTTCAACCATCAATGTTGATTCAGAAGGAGAGGCCCATATGGGGCAGCTTCTTTTCGAGATCGACATAGAGCATTACCAGGGGCCGGAAGATTTTTATCCTGTCCAGTCGGTTCCCCTTGAGGGCATGGATATTGCGGTCGACATGCCAGACGGCACAGTTAAACCGGGTATCAGCCTCAATCTTCAGGAGTAATCCATGTTTGTTAAGCCGAACAACGGGCTCAGCGTTCGCTGCCCCGTCAAGGGCATCCCATTGCCTAAAGAGGGTGCTGAAGTACCTGACAATATTTTCTGGCGTCGCCGTCTGAGCGATGGGGACGTGATCCTCTCTAAAAAGGATGAGGGCGCGCCAGAGAAACAATCATTACCTAAAAAAGCGGGAGAAAATGAATGACCGTACCTTTCGCTCGTGTTCCCGATAACCTGCGGGTAGGGCTTTTCTTCGTTGAGTTTGATAACTCAATGGCGAATAACGCCACTGCCACGCAGCGCACCCTGCTTATCGGTGGGATGCTCAGTACCGGCTCAACCCCCCCTGGTATTCCGCAGCGAGTTTCCTCTTCGGATACCGTCGGTGAGCTGACAGGAAAAGGGGGAATTCTGCAGGCCATGATGGCGGCGTATCAGAAAAATGATACCGCAGCCGAAGTCTGGATCCTGCCGCTGGAGGAAGACTCCGATTCCATGGTGGCTGCAACCGGCACCATTAAAGTGAGCAGCGCACCGACGGCAACCGGAGTGATCTCCCTTTATATTGCTGGTGAGCGCATTCAGTTGACCGTTGTAGCAACAGATACGGTGGCAGCGATCGCCACCTCTCTGGCCGCGGCGATTAACGCAAAAACCACGCTACCTGTAACCGCCAGTGCGACTACGGATACCGTAACCCTGACCGCGAAGAATCTTGGTGCTACGGGTAATGGGATCGACATTCGCCTGAACTTCCTCGGCTTACCTGGAGGCGAGTCCACACCTGCAGGCCTGGAACTGACGATTACTGCTATGTCTAACGGAGTCGGGGCTCCGGATATTACCGGCGCGCTGGCAAACCTGCAGGATCGAACATTCGATTTCATCATCAACCCTTACGACGATACAACCTCGTTGAATGTGATGAAGGAGTTCCTGTCAGACACTGGCGGTCGCTGGGCATGGGACAAGCAGCTTTATGGCCATTCCTTTGGTACCACCACCGGGACTTACGCCCAGCTCGGTACCAAAGGTGAGCTGCGCAATAACCAGCATGAGACCCTGCTGGGCGTAAATAAATCGCCGTCCCCTTCCTGGGCATGGTCTGCAGCTTACACCGGCGCAGCTGCGGTGAGTCTGCGTAATGACCCCGGCCGCCCGCTACAGTCGCTCGCTGTTCAGGGGGTGCTTGCGCCAGAACTGCAGGATCGCTTTGAGCTGACCGAGCGTAACAATCTGCTGTACAGCGGCATTTCGACATTTACGGTCGATGACGATGGCACGGTGCGCATTGAAAACCTGATCACCACCTACCAGAAAAACAGCTATGGCGATGCAGATGACAGTTATCTGGAAGTGGAGACGCTGTTCAGCCTGATGTTTGTGACCCGCTACCTGCGCACAGCGGTGACCAGCAAGTTTGGCCGTATGAAGCTTGCTGCGGATGGAACCCGATTTGCACCTGGCGCGGCGATCGTCACGCCAAACATTATCAAGGCCGATCAGATTGCCGAGTACCAGACTCTGGTATGGAACGGTTATGCGCAGGATGCGGAGGCATTCGCAAAAAATATCATCGTCGAGCAGAACGCCAAAAATCCGAACCGCGTCGATGTGCTGTGGCCGGGAACCCTCATGAACCAGTTGCGCATTTTCGCGCTGCTCAATCAGTTCCGCACTCGGGCTGAATCAACAGGAGCTTAAACGATGGCAGGTGATACTACTAACCGCCTGGCGGGAACCGCCTATGTCACTGTTAACGGTGTGACGGTAATGGTGGAGGGCTCGTTTAAATACCAGGCTGCCACCGTAAACCGTACCACCCTGACAGGGATGGATGGTGTGCACGGATATAAGGAAAAACCTGTGGCGCCATACATTTCTGCCCGACTGCGTGACAGTGGCGGAACGAATGTGCAGGGCTTTAACCAGCAGACGAACGTCAACGTGATCGCCGAGCTGGCTAACGGGAAAACTATCATTGGCCGTTCACTCTGGACGGTCAACGTCCAGGAAGTGGAAAGCGAAGATGCAGTATTTGATGTTCGCTGGGAAGGCCGCGACGTAACGGAGAACTAAGATGGCTGAGATTGAACGCGTTAAAACCATTCCATTAACCGTAGCGCTGGATGATGCTGCGGAGAAGACCACTTATACGCAGCTGGAGCTGAAAGCACCCACGCTAAGCCAGGCTGAGCAGTTTTATGAGAAACAGGCTGCGTCAACGTCGCTCGCGGCGATGCGCCTGCTTATTGCGCTGGTTTCCGGTACGCGTGAAAGCGTACTGCAGCCGATGGATTTTCTCGACTTCCGTAAGTGTGAGGAGTATCTGCTCAGTTTTTTGACCTGGAAGCCCTAACAGCCTGGCAAGAAGCAGCCGCTGACGTCACGTTTTACTTTCGATGGACAGAAGATAGGGCGTGGGGAATGACCCGCGCCCGATTGAAATGGTGGATAGCCCAGGCATCCCGGATCAACAAACTCAGGAAACCTGAAGACGATGAGTAATGTCTTTGATTTTGAGCTGGTGGCAAATGATCAGGTCAGTGATGTTATTGACCGTATCAATGAAGCTATCCGTGGGCTTGAACCTAAACTCGATAGAACGAAAGAAGGGCTTCATTTAGGTGGGCAGGAAACAGTTGATGGGCTGAATGGCTTTATTTCACGTTTTGAAAATCTGTCTAAAACGGCCAGGGACAACGTGCAGCTTATCGGGGATATGGTTCCTCCCTTGAAAATGGTTGGGGAGCTATCTGGTAAGTTGGGTTCACTCGGTATTGCTGGTGCTGCAGGGTACGGGCTTAAACAGGTGGCCTACGGTTTTCGCGAAGCGTCCAGGGAAGCGTATAACCTGGACGTTTCATCAAAGAATGCCGGTATGCGTGTAGACGATTTTTCCCGTCTTGCTGGAGCGATGCGCATCCTTGGCGCTGATAGTGAAAGTGCCAATGCTTCTATCGATGGTATGGCGAAAACGCTGAAAGAAGCCGCCAGTGGCGCGAATGGGCAGGTACTTGGTGCGCTCGCACAGATCGGTGTTCAGATACAGAAAAATAATGATGGTTCTGTTGATACGCTAAAAACATTACAGGAGATTGCTCGTGTCTTCCCTTCGTTGCGGCCTGAGCAACAAAAGTCCGTAGCGGATGCTCTTGGGCTGACGCCAGAAATGTTGGCGTTAATGCGTGAAGGTGAGCGCATGAAAACGCTGCTGGCTAAATCTGATGAGTTTGGTCTGACTGTGGATCCGGCACTAAATCAGCAATTGAGTGAAGTGAACGGCACTATGAATGAGCTCAGCGCATCCTGGGATGGTCTGTGGCAACGTTCAAAAAACAAGGCACTTAAGACCATTCTTTCGGATGGTTCAGTCAAAGACGGCCTTGAAGGTGTTACCGATCTGTTCACTAATGGTGATTTTACTGGGCTGTCTCATGCTCTCGGTTTTATCAACAGCAATGATGCTGAGAAACTACGGCGCATTCAGAACGATAAGGAACTTTATAACAGCTTACCCCGCAGTGAACGTGGGCAGGTTGACGCGGGTTTCATGACTGATGCTGTAAGAAAGCGGTACGATGCGAATTACCGCGCGACCGATTCTGCGATTCAATTGCAGAATGACTTATCCGCTATCAGCCAGCCACAATCCAACGTTGCACGCGGCAATGTTCCTTACGGGGAAACAAGGAATAACGCAATTGGCTTCAGAAATAATAATCCCGGTAATTTGAGGGTTGCAGCAAACGCAACGGGTAAAAATGGCGGATTTTCTACCTTTGCGAATGATGCCGACGGAAGAACTGCAATGGCGAGACAGCTGATGTTGTATGGTGACAGGGGGAATAATACTCTGGATGGGATTATTCATACCTATGCTCCGCAATCAGAGAATAATACTCGTGCATATATTGACTCCGTCTCAAAAGCCACTGGATATGGAGCCAAAGAGCAAGTAAATCTGCACGATCCGGAAACATTAAAAACGATAATGGCAGCCATGATTAAACATGAGAATGGCGCACAACCTTATACTGAGGAACAACTGCTAAACGCCATCCAGACCGCCATTACTGATGATCGGTGGTCAGGGAAGAGAAATCCGGATGTGCTGGCTCAACAGCGATATGATATTATCTCAGGTTCGCAAACTGGAAATCGTGACTCCAGCACTCTTAGTAACCCGAGTGATGAAACTGATATTCTCTCAGGCTCGCAGAACAGAAATCGGGAATCCATCATTCAGCCAGAGTTGCAGCGTTCGGGACCAGATAAGACCCTTACCGATAATATTACGCGCTCCTTCATGAGTGCGATGGCTGAGCAAAAATTGAAACTTGAGATCACCATGATCGACGGGAAGGGAGGGCGAAGGGAATACAGCGCCGAAGATGGCGGAAGAATAACGTTACCCATGTCTTACTGATCATTTTCAACTGTCATTGTATATACGGTAACCGCCAGGTGGCGGTTTTTTTTATTTCAGGAGACCTGATGCCAATTATCCAGAATGCAATAACTGCACTGATGGGGGGCGGTGACAACGATGACTGGCGGGGATTAATACGATCCAGTTCCTTTCGTGGTGTGCCTTTCGCCATGGTGATGGAAGAAGGTAGCCACGGCAGACGTCAGGCTGTACATGAATACCCTTATCGGGATACGGCCTGGATAGAGGATCTTGGTCGGGGAACCCGGCGCTTTGTTCTCCGCGGATTTATCATCCAGAACAGTCAGGTTTACGGTGGTGGTGATGTTATCACTCAACGTCAGTCGCTCATTGCTGCCTGTGAAAAAAAAGGAAGCGGTACGCTTGTCCATCCTACACTGGGAGAATTAACGGTTTCCATCCCTGAGAATGGTTTGCGTATTTCCGGGTCGATGGAGAACGGGCGAGTATTTGAATTTACTCTGATGGCAATTGAATCAGGGCTTAAAGTGTTTGCCGTCACGGGCAGTACCGTTGCAGGCGCCACGGTGAAAACCAACTATCTGAAACTGGTCAGCACTGCTGTGCTGAGCACGATTGCCAGGGTTAAGAGTGAAATCCGCGGTGTCACACAGGCTATAAACACCATCAGAGGCACGGTCACGTTCTGGACTAACATGGTTGACAGCACCATCAGTCAGGTCACGAATCTCAGCAATGTCCTGAACTCCACGTTCGGGAATACCCGGTACGGACGTTACAGTAAAGGCTCTGTGGGCGGTAGTTCCTCTGCTGTTGCTGGCAAATCGTCAGTTGCTGATGTGGATGATGAGAGAGCACTGGCTGACAAGGTAACAGCCCAGTCGGTAATGGACCGGAAAAATGTTACCGACAGGTCGAGCCAGCTTAGCAGCTCCAACACACCTGATGAGTTTGTCCAGGGCGTCGCCGACGTGGTAAACGCAATTCTTAACAGCGCCGGCAGCGTTAATGACCGAATCACAGCGCTGGAAAAACTAGCTAATTCAATCAGCACGGAGTACCAGCAGTCCGACAGCAGCAAAGCGATTTCGGCGACCATGAACACGCTGATTGTTGTGCTATGTACTGGTGCCATGACCAGTGCCGCTGCGGACTCCAGACCAGCCAGTACAGACGAGGCAGAAGAGTTAACTCAACGAGTTTCTGTGCAACTTGATACGGCGCTGGTTCTGGCTGGAGACCGCGCGGACGATGATATGTATAACGCGCTTCTCGCCGTCAGATCGGCATTCCTTTCTACGATGAGTGAGCGTGCTTCTGGTCTGAGCGAGCTTCTGCAGGTTACTACCGCTCAGCCGCTTCCGGCGCTGACGCTGGCAAACCGATTATACCAGGATGCCACCCGTGCAGATGAACTGGTACAGGAAGCGCGCGTAGCGCATCCGGCGTTTATGCCGACAACCATGAAGGTACTGAGGCAATGAATGCAGACAGCGATCTGGATGTTGTTTCTTTGACGGTCGACGGCAAAATCATCGAGGGGTGGGATTCTGTCCGGGTAACGCGGGGTATTGAGCGTTTTCCCTCTGATTTCGATCTTGGGCTAATGGATTACTTCCCTGGCAACGAAGATCGTCAACTCGTTGAAGAGGGAATGTCTTGTGAAGTTCGTATCGGAGATGATCTGACACTGACGGGATATGTTGATGACTGGGAACCCGCACTATCGCGCTCCCGCCATGAGGTCCGCGCCACGGGCAGGAGCAAATGTCAGGACCTGGTGGATTGCTCAGCTGAGTGGCCTAACAACGTCATTAATGCCAGTAATGCGCTTGAAATTGCTTCTCGCCTGGCATCCTACTACGGCATCACCGTAACCACGGATGTTGATGAACTTGTGAAGGTACCCCAGTTCACTCTGAACTGGGGTGAGTCTCCGCAAGAAGTCATCGATCGGGTGGCCAGATGGTCTGCTCTGCTTTACTACGATCAGCCCGATGGAAACCTGTTACTGACCCGGGTGGGAACACGTCGTGCGGCGAGTGGGATAGCCGAAGGGGTAAATGTCGAGCAGGCATACTACCGCAAATCGATGGCTGACAGGTTTTCAGATTATGTCGGTGTATCAATGAGCGTTTCTCCAATTGCAGGGTATTCGCCTGATACGGCCTATGACGCTGTGACTCTGGCAACGGCGAGAGATCCGGAGGCCGCCCGTATGCGGTACCGAAAACATATATCGATTGTGGAAAGTACCCTGATGGCTACTCAACAGGCACAAAGTGCGATCGACTGGGAAATGAACCGGCGGTACGGACGTTCAAAACAGCTCTCGGTAACCATCGATTCCTGGCGGGATAAAGACGGGAAACTGTGGGAACCAAACACATTGATCCCCGTTGATCTTCCCACCTTACGGTTGCCGGAGACTGAATTGCTACTGGCAGAAGTCACCTATATGCGCGATGACTACGGCACCCATGCACGCATGACGCTGATGCCGCCTGAAGCATTCGCCGTTCAGCCATATGCCTTCTACCAGAACCTGGCGGGATTCAATACATGAAGCAACTATTTAAACATGCAGCGACTAGGATCGCCGGCATGCTGGGGATTGGCCGGATCACGGCTATGAAAGATGGTGGGGTGGTGCAGTCAATCCAGTACCAGACTCCGCTGGAGGTGGCCAGCGCACCGCGGATGGCTGAATTTGGTTTTTCATCCGGCCTGCCGTCAGGGACTGACGTGGTTCTGGCTTTTATTGGCGGTGATCGTTCCAGCGCGGTGGTAATTGCGTCCAACCATCAGGGGTTCCGTCATACAGGCCTGAAAGCGGGCGAAACGGTCATGTATAACCAGTGGGGCCTTAATATTCTCCTGACGGAGAAGGGGATCTTCCTGGATGCAAAGGGCCAGAATGTTGAGGTCAATAACGCCACTAACGTGACCATCAATGCCAGCCAGGGGATCCTTGCAAATACCCCGATCCTGAGGTGCACGGGTGACATTGTTGATAACTGTGAAACCAATACCCGAACACTGAAAGAGCTGCGGGATGCACATAATGACCATGATCATGTGGTTAAAAATGCCCAGAGTGGCAATGACAATATCCGCAGCCAAAAAACAGAGGATCAGGTGACATGAGTGACATCGCTTCATTCTGGAATGTGGATGAGATGTTTGCTGACTGGCAGAAAGGGCTGGGTGAACTCACCACGGGGAACGATTTACAGACTGCAATACTGGACAGCCTGTTTACCGACAGGCTGGCGCGCGCTGACGATGATTATGAGGATAGCGATCGCCGCGGCTGGTGGGGGGATTCCGGGGAGGAATCCCAACTGGGATCCCGGCTTTGGCTGCTACGGCGGAAAAAACTGACCCCGGATGTAGCAAAAAAAGCGGAGGAATACTCGAGTGAAGCGCTCAACTGGTTAAAGGTTGATGGCGTTGTCAGCGAGGTTATTCCTGTTGCAAGGATCGTCCTGCCTGACCGGCTCAATCTCATTATCCGCTATCAGGCACCGGGGAAGGACTGGCAGGAATTCAGGTTTTACTGGATATGGGAGCAACGTTAATATGCCGTTTAAACGACCGACGCTGAGCGAACTCCGCGACGGAAACCGGAAATTTATGCAGGCGGAGCTTGAGGATGTTGGTGCGCTCCTGCGCTTCGCGAACCTGAAGGTACTGGCTGACATGGATGCGGGGATGGGGCATCTGCATTACGCCTACCTTGACTATATTGCCCTGCAGACAAACCCGTTTACCTCTACCGATGAGTATCTCGCCGGGTGGATGGCCCTTAAGCAGGTATTCAGAAAACCAGCTGCAGCGGCGAAGTCGCCTGCGGTACAGGCTAGTGGCAGTGTTGACAGTATTATCCCTGTTGGCTCGATCATTAACCGCGGGGACGGATACCAGTACCGGACGGATGCAGATCTTAAAATTCAGGCAGATGGATTTGGTATCGTCGCGGTGACGGCCATCCTGCCGGATATTACCAGTGATGTAACGGGTGGAGGCGCGCGCGGTAACGCTGATGCCGGGACCATAATGACCCTGGACGCGAATATTGCTGGCGTGGATCCACAGGTAACGTTACTGTCCGCTGCGACCGGCGGAGCCGATATTGAAACGGAAGAGGACTTTCGCAGTCGTGGCTTGCTGGCATGGCAGAATCCGCCTCAGGGTGGAAGCGACGCCGATTATAAAAAATGGGCGCTTGAGGTTTCGGGCGTCACCCGCGCGTGGGTAAAGCGGCGTCTGAACGGGGCCGGGACCGTTGGCGTGTATATCATGTGTGATCGGAATGACAATGGTGGGTTTCCGGTCGGTACCGATGGAATATCCCAACTTGAGGACTGGGGGGCTGTTAAAGCCACCGGAGACCAGCTCGCTGTCGCCGACCACATCTATCCGCAGCAGACAGACACTGCCATTGTTTTCGTATGTTCCCCGATCAAGAAAGTCATCAATATTGAAATCTCTGGTATCAAAAATGCCGACAGCACCACAGTTCAGGGTATAAAAGACGCGCTGACGGCGCTGTTTTTTGATGAGGCTAACCCTGATGGTTCCGGGAAAGTTTACCTCTCTGATATTAACGGGAGTATCGGCGGTGTTAGTGGCACGACGGGCTATATCCTTAACTCTCCGATGGCCAATATCACCTTTGCTGTTGGCGAAATTCCGGTGCTTGGCGGGGTGAATTTTGTATGAGCCTCTTTTCAAAAAATGATTATGCCGGTGCGCTTGGCGCGTTGCTGCCGACGGGCAGGGCGTGGCCCAGATCGCAAAAAACGGTACAGGCTGCGGTATTACGGGCACTGGGCAGCGCGTTTCAGCGTTCTGACAACGATGCGCAAAGCCTGATTACTGGTGCTTTTCCCCCTACAGCGACGGTAATGTTGTCAGAATGGGAAAGCTCTCTGGGGTTACCAGATGATTGTGCGATTGGTGAATCCGGTGGCGTCAGCGATCGCCAGCGCGCCGTGGTGGCAAAGTTAATCAGCACCGGCGGCCTGAACCGCGATTATTACATCCGGGTGGCTGCAGCTCTTGGTTATACCATCACTATCACACAGTTCCGGCCCGCTATGAGTGGCATGTCAGTATGCGGTGATGCGCTTAACGGTGACGAGTGGCCATTTACCTGGCGGATAAATGCGCCACAAACAACGATCAAGTATTCGCTTGCTGGCGCGTCCTACTGCGGAGATCCGCTCGCATCGTGGGGCAATAAACAACTGGAGTGTTCAATCAACAAAATTGCCCCATCCCATCTGAACATCATTTTCAATTATTCATAACTGATATTTCCCCCTCTGATTTTATCGCTTAACACTAAGTGAGGATTAACTATGCTCCGAATCGGGCAAGTCGAAGCCACTGCAACGCAGGATGGCAAATATACTGATGGAAGTATTGCTGGTGGTATTGCCGCAACGAGGCTGCGGGCAGCAGCGTTTAACGCCATGCAGGAAGAGTTAGCGCATATCGTAGAGTCAGCAGGATTGGCGCTCGACATTAACGATATGACTCAGGTTTTAAAAGCCATTCAAAAACTCACACTGAGCCGTGCAAACCCATTTGCCGATATCAAATCAGATGGTGCAGCGGCGATTTCTACGGCTCTCACAAACCTTGGTTTGGGAGCAGGCGCTCCCCCTATTGGAATCCCGTTTTACTGGTCATTGGCTGCAATGCCAAATACGGTCGTGCCGGAATGGTCAAACATGGTATTTCTGAAAACCAATAATACGTCGTTCTCTGCCGCCGAATATCCAAAACTGGCGCTGATGTGGCCGGGTCTGTTTATTCCTGATATGCGGGGGGATTTTATTCGTATTTTTGACGATGGGCGCGGCGTGAACCCGACACAGCCATTACTGGGGTGGGCGGACTCACGCCTCAAGGAGCATACGCATGTGTTACCAACAGGCAGGATTAATGTTGGCGTGGACAATTTCTCTTCTACCTGGGTCACGGTAGAAAATGATGTGGCCACGCCAAAAATATATACAAAAACGCAGAGCGGTGGCGCCGGTGAAACCGCACCACGCTCAATAGCATTTAACTGTCTGGTGAGGGCAAAATAATGAAACCTGTTTTTGATGAAAATGGACTGGCTATTGTGCCGGGGAATGTCGTCTGCTTTTACTATGATGCAGCCACGGGAGAATACTGCGGGTTCTCTGATGAATTTATTCATCCTGGTGTCAGTATGCCAGGGCATTCAACTGATATAGATCCGGGAGAGAAACGGTCGGGATTTGTCGCTGTATTCAACGGTACTGACTGGGAGCAACAGCCAGACCATCGCGGCATTACGGTCTATTCGACTATGGACAGAACCCCGGAATTCGTTGATTACATAGGGGAGATTCGTTCTGGTTACACAACCGTTGCGCCATCCACTCAGTATGATAAATGGGATGGCAGCAAGTGGGTTACAGATGCCGACGCGCAGCGAAATGCAGCGATAGTTGACGCTGAAAAACTGCGTAGTAAGTTGCTGGCCAGTGCCGATAAAGTAATGCTCGACTGGCGAACAGAGCTGATGCTGGGTGAAATCAGCGACGCCAACAAAGCTAAACTGTCGGCGTGGATGGCTTATAAAAACGAGGTTAAGGCGGTCGATGTGACAACTGACCCTGAGCATGTTAACTGGCCCGCTCTCCCGCCTGCGTAGGCTGTGCAGGATTGCAGAACATTATTCATTTGCCAGCCACATATCAGCCTCTTCAAACATTTCCTGAACAGTACGGCTTATTTGTTCTTTCTCATGCTTGCTGGCGTCAGTGTTGATCGCCGGCAGTGTCATCATCGGTTTTACCCGGACATCAGCATCCGGGAAAATCCGGTGAACCCTCTTAGTCAATTCGCCCAGAATGATGTCTTTTGCACCTGGCAGACCATCAAAATTCCGTTTGTCATAAACGAGTTCCACGAACATTGCGCATTACCTCTTTACTGGATAGATATACAGTATTTATACTGTATTTCTATCCGTCATTCAAGAGAGGGTACTGACATGGGATTCCCATCACCTGCGGCAGATTATGTTGAAACACGAATCTCCCTCGACCAGCAGTTTATTCGCCATCCATCAGCAACGTATTTTATGCGGGCTGCAGCTTCGTATTATCGTGAAGGGATACTGAACGGTGCGCTGCTGGTTATCGACTCATCTTTATCGCCATGCGATGGTTCGTTGTTGATATGTGCGATGGATGGAGAATTCAGGATTAAGCGATACCGGACGCACCCGAAGCCGCACCTGATCAACCTAGAGAACGGGAGAAGGGAAGCGATACCAGCCGAAAATGAAGGATATGGCACTTCGCTCCCGGTGTTCGGGGTGATCACCTACATCATTAATGATGCGAGGCTGGGGGAGTTTGATGACTGTCCTGTTATGTGATGATAAAAACAAAAAAGCCCGCACGGGCGGGCAATGATATGCTTATTTTGTGTTCAAATTTATTATAGGCGAGTTGAGTATCGGCATTAACAATGACTAATTTAGTGCTGATTAAAAATAATTCTTAGCAAGAAAATTAATTTCAAGTGATTACGGAGAGTGACAGTTTCTGTGTCGGGTGTATTTTACATTTTTAAGAAAAATGCCCTCGCAAAAGCAGCAAAGAAAAGAAGTAATCCACCAGGTTTAAGGGTTGGTTTTGTTTAAGTTCATTTGGAAACAGCTAGTTGTTGAGATTAAAAAAAATAGTAAAGTTTAATTGATTGATGACGATAACTTGAATGACACAGGCAAGCCTGGCGTAATAACCCAAAAGGAATATTTTATGGCACAAGTTATCAATACAAACAGCCTGTCGCTGTTGACCCAGAATAACCTGAACAAATCTCAGTCTTCTCTGAGCTCCGCTATTGA
>NZ_JAWPBF010000027.1:0-40389 GCF_033341895.1 Citrobacter sp. HN-141
ATCGGTGGAGCTGCATGACAAAGTCATCGGGCATTATCTGAACATAAAACACTATCAATAAGTTGGAGTCATTACCGAAGACTTACTAGCCTACCGTAAAGCGGATGTTGTCATCACCACATCACCGATCGTTAACCGCTCGATTATATGTACCCCATTCAAGACAGTTGAGACCGTATTGGCCTGTTGCAAAAACCACCCCAGAATAAATGAAAACACCACGTTAAATGAAATACTGGAAGAACAGTTTTCGCGGCTTCTCTCTGACGATGCCGGTATAAGAGAGTACCAGTCGGAAACAAGTTTTTTTCTCGCCAATCGTAAAAACGGGTTCTCTAGTGATTCACTCATGTCAATTATCAACGTTATATCCCTTACAGACATCATTGGTTTTCTTCCCAAAATATCCTTTGAATTATATGCTTCACTATTCAATTTAAAGGAAATCAAAACAGATATTAAGTTTCCATCAATGGAGCTATTTTTAATGTACAACCGGGCAT
Source organism: Citrobacter sp. HN-141 (assembly GCF_033341895.1). NCBI lineage: Bacteria > Pseudomonadati > Pseudomonadota > Gammaproteobacteria > Enterobacterales > Enterobacteriaceae > Citrobacter > Citrobacter sp. HN-141. The sequence continues at coordinate 504 of NZ_JAWPBF010000027.1, forward strand.
CACTTAACAACAAAAATTTTGAGGACTCCATAACAAAAATAAACAAAAAAACCAGGAAAAGCGACATATCAAATAACTATTCACATTCTAAATGAAAAAAAATTTAGATGCGTTATGTGAATGTATTTAAAGGTTGCACGCTGCGTAAATTGGCATATCTTATTCAGGGTATACATTAGAGATGTTACTCTTTTATTCTTTCAGTATGGACTTGCTATGTCTGTTTACAAAATCCCTCTGAGTCAGAGCGTGCTGGAAGCCGCTCAGGAACGCATTACCTGGACTTTGGAAACACTGCCTCGCGTGTGCGTTTCACTGTCCGGAGGGAAAGACTCCGGGCTCATGATGCACCTCACCGCCACTCTTGCGCGCCAGTTACATAAAAAAATCAGTGTATTGTTTATTGACTGGGAAGCCCAGTTCTCTTGCACTATCGACTATGTTGAAGAGTTACGAGAACGCTATTCTGACGTTATTGAACGCTTTTATTGGGTAGCAATACCGCTTACCACACAGAATTCTCTCTCACAATTTCAACCAGAATGGCAGTGCTGGGAACCCAATACACAATGGGTGCGGCAACCACCAGCAGATGCGATTACCGATCCCAGTTTATTTCATTTCTACCAACCCGGCATGACCTTTGAACAATTCGTTCGTGAGTTCGCTGACTGGTTTTCTGAAAAACGCCCTGCGGCAATGATGGTGGGCATCCGTGCCGACGAGTCATATAACCGTTTTGTCGCCATTGCCCATTCACGTAAGCAACGTTTTGCCGATGACAAACCGTGGACTACCGCCGCACCGGGAGGACACACCTGGTATATCTATCCGCTGTATGACTGGAAAACAGCCGATATCTGGACATGGTTTGCGAAAACAAAAATGCCATGCAATCCCCTGTATAACCTGATGTACCAGGCCGGCGTGCCAACACGATATATGCGCATTTGCGAACCCTTTGGCCCGGAACAACGCCAGGGTCTGTGGCTGTATCATGTTATTGAGCCACAGCGATGGGCAGCCATGTGCGCCCGGGTTAGCGGCGTTAAAAGCGGCGGAATATACGCCGGTCATGACAACCATTTTTACGGCCACCGCAAAATATTAAAACCGGAGCATTTAAGCTGGCAAGCGTACGCCATGCTGCTATTAGACAGCATGCCGCAACAGACCGCAGAACACTACCGCAACAAAATCGCCGTCTATTTACAGTGGTACAAGAAAAAAGGGATCGATGATATTCCTCAAACCCAGGAAAGCGATATTGGCTCTAAAGATATCCCCTCATGGAGACGGATCTGCAAAGTACTGCTGAATAATGACTACTGGTGTCGGGCGCTCTCATTCAGTCCCACAAAAACGAAAAACTATCAGCGTTATAACGAACGTATGAAAACCAAACGCCAGGAATGGGGGATCTTATGCAACGACGACTAACTCAGGAACTCACCGGTTTTCTTTCTGATCTTTCAGAAGAGGAACGAATTGAAGCAATCAATGAATTCAGGATGGCAATCCATAGCGTCAGTCCTTTCCGTGAAGAACCGGTAGACTGCGTTCTGTGGATCAAAAACAACGCGATTTCGCCGAATGATTACAACCCAAATAACGTTGCGCCGCCGGAGAAAAAGCTGCTGCTGAAATCCATTGAAGCCGAGGGCTTCACACAGCCGATCGTCGTGGTTCAATCAGCCCAGGAAGAATATGAAATCGTCGACGGATTCCATCGACATGAAATCGGCAAAAACAAATCATCGCTAAAATCACGCCTGAAAGGTTATCTGCCCGTTACCTGCCTACAACGCGGGCGTCAGGAGCGCATGGCGGCGACAATCCGCCACAATCGTGCCCGTGGGCGGCATCAAATCCATGCCATGTCGGAAATCGTTCGTGAATTATCACAATTAGGCTGGAGCGAAGAGAAAATCGGTAAAGAGCTGGGAATGGATAGCGACGAAGTCTTACGTCTGAAGCAAATCAACGGTCTGCAAGAGTTATTTGCCGACCGTCGCTTCTCCAAAGCCTGGACGGTGAAATAGCTACAGCGCAACCAGCCGTTCTGCCGCTGCCAGCAGCGTCGATTCTTGCTTCGCAAAACACAGGCGAATCAGCTTATGTGGGAAAGGATCGGCGCAGAAAACGGACAGTGGGATCGCCGCCACGCCGACCTCTTTAGTCAGCCATTGGCAAAATTCCACATCGTTGAGATCAGAAACAGCACGGTAATCAATCAGCAAAAAGTACGTCCCTTCGCAGGGCAGTATCTCCAGCCGACTGTCACGCAGCGCATTCACCAGCACATCACGTTTTCTCTGATAAAACGCGGGCAGCTCACGGTAGTGCGTCGGATCTTCGCGCAGCATATCCGCCAGCGCCAGTTGTGCCGGCGTGTTGACCGAGAAGGTTAAATACTGATGGACCTTACGTAACTCTGCGCTGATAGCCGGTGGCGCAATACAGTACCCCACTTTCCAGCCCGTCATATGATAGGTTTTGCCAAATGATGAAACGGCAACTGCGCGCTCCCTTAGTTGCGGATGCGCCAGTACGCTGGCATGCCCATGCGTGGCAAAACAGATATGCTCGTAGACTTCGTCACTGACAACATAAATCTCATGCCCGTTAATGGCCTGCCATAACGCCTCAAAGTCCGCCTTCTGCCATACCGTAGCCGAGGGGTTATGCGGCGTATTTAAGATTACCAGCCGGGTGCGGTTACTGATTAGCGCAGCAAATTTCTGCCAGTCGACACGAAAAGACGGCGGTTGCAGCGCAATGCGTTTAACCACGCCGCCGGATAATTCGATCGCGGGCGCATAGCTGTCGTAGCTCGGGTCAAAACATATCACCTCATCGCCAGGCCGTACCAGTGCCGTAATGGCGGCATACAGCGCTTCTGTCGCCCCTGCCGTGACCGTCACGTCACTGTTTGCATCCGGCTTGTAGCCATACAGTTCGGCGGTTTTGTCGGCAATGGCATCGCGCAGCGGCTGCACGCCCGTCATCGGCGCATACTGGTTGGCGCCGTGCGCGACGTGATACGCCAGACGTTCCTGCAAAAAGAGCGGACCGTCAAAATCAGGAAATCCCTGCGAGAGGTTAATGGCCTGATGCTGCTGCGCCAGCGCGCTCATTTGCGTGAAGATAGTAGTGCCCAGATTAGGCAGTTTGCTTTGCGGAATCAGCGGGTTATTACTCATTATTGTTATCCCAGCGTGTGATGTTGTGGTTGAAGCCACTATAACACGATGCTAGTATTTGGCAATCAAGACGTTCAGACGTCTATATAAAAATAACCTGCCTGGACAGGACAGTCAAAAGGACAACACAACATGAGTAATACCGAGATTCGCGTCGTTACCGGCCCGGCCAACTATTTTTCCCACCCCGGCAGCCTGTCGAGACTCAACGATTTTTTCACTAGGGATCAACTCTCACGCGCCGTCTGGGTATATGGTGAGCGCGCCATCGATGCAGCCCGCCCTTATCTGCCAGAGGCTTTTCATCTCGCCGAGGCTAAACGCCTGCTGTTTACGGGACATTGCAGCGAAACCGATGTTGCTCAACTGGCAACAGAGTCGGGAGAGGATCGTAGTGTGGTTATTGGCGTGGGCGGCGGGACACTGCTCGACACCGCCAAAGCGCTGGCGCGCCGCCTTGGTTTACCCTTTGTGGCAATCCCAACCATTGCCGCCACCTGTGCGGCCTGGACGCCGCTCTCCGTGTGGTACAACGATGCAGGTCAGGCACTGCATTTCGAAATTTTCGATGATGCCAATTTTTTGGTGCTGGTAGAGCCGGAGATCGTGCTTAATGCGCCAGACGCGTATTTGCTGGCCGGTATCGGGGACACGTTGGCGAAATGGTACGAAGCGGTTGTGCTCGCCCCGCAGCCTGAAACCTTGCCGCTGACCGTACGTCTGGGCATCAACGGCGCACTGGCTGTCCGCGATGTTCTCCTTCAGAGCAGCGAGCAGGCGCTGGCAGACAAACAACAGGGCACGCTAAGCCGCACGTTTTGCGATGTGGTAGATGCGATTATTGCCGGAGGCGGCATGGTTGGTGGTCTGGGCGAGCGCTACACCCGCGTAGCGGCGGCACACTCGGTGCATAATGGCCTGACCGTCCTGCCGCAAACGGAGACGTTTCTCCATGGCACCAAAGTGGCGTACGGCATACTGGTACAGTGTGCACTGTTGGGACAAGATGATGTGCTAACGCAGTTAATTACTGCTTATCAGCGCTTCAATTTGCCAACCCGGCTGGCTCAACTGGACGTGGACATCCAAAACCGCGCCGAAATCGATAAGGTGATCGCGCACACTCTGCGCCCGGTGGAGTCCATTCACGCGCTGCCGGTGAAGCTAACACCGGAAACACTGCGTGCGGCATTTGAGAAGGTAGAGACGTTTACGGTGTGACTATGGTGCAGGTTGCCTGATGGCGGCTTCGCCTTATCAGGCCTACGGCTAATGCAATGTTGTAGGCCGGATAAGCGTCAGCGCCATCCGGCAAAAATTCAACAGCACTTCGCGCCGCCTTTCCCCCCATAGCGCGCATCCTGGCGCTCGCGGAAAAATTCTTCATAAGTCATCGGCACCTGGTCCGGGTGCGTAACACGCATATGCTCAACATAGTTGTCATAATCCGGCACACCAATCATCAATCGGGCAGTTTGCCCTAAATACTTCCCAGCTTTAGCGAGTGTTTCAAACATAGTGAGTCCCTGTCGTACAAACGCCCTCCCCATTAAGGAGAGGGCTTTTCGTTAAGAGAATATTAGTGCGCGCCTTTCGCCTGCGCCACAATCTCTTCAACATTCTCGGGCATCGGTTCGTACGGTGTTTCTTTCGACGTTGGTTTGTCCTCTTTCAACGCGGCCAGCGCAGTTTTAATGGAGAACAGACCCAGTACTACCACGACCACCATGAAGAAGATGGTCAAGCCAGCATCAAGACGGTTGTTAAATACCAGTTGCGTCAGCTGCGACTGAGTGTACTGTGCCGGAATGTTACCGCTGTCGATCATCGCCTGGAACTTGTTAGCGATAGCCAGGAAGCCGATTTTCGCATCCGGACTAAACGCTTTCTGCCAGCCCGCGGTCAGCGTACAAATCAGCAGCCAGGCGGTTGGCACCAGCGCTACCCATGCGTAGCGCTGACGTTTCATCTTGAACAGGACGACCGCACACAACATCAACGCCATACCGGCCAGCATCTGGTTGGCGATACCAAACAGCGGCCACAGGGTGTTAATACCGCCTAACGGATCAACCACGCCCTGGTGCAGGAAGTAACCCCAGGCCAGTACGCACAACGCGGTTGCCAGCAGGTTTGCCGGAAGCGAGTCGGTCCGTTTCAGGCTCGGAGACACAACGCCCAGCAGATCCTGCAACATAAAGCGTGCGGCACGGGTACCCGCATCAACCGCCGTCAGGATGAACAGAGCTTCAAACAGAATGGCGAAGTGATACCAGAACGCCACATCCATCATGCCGCCCAGCGCACCGTGCAGAATGTAAGCCATCCCCACGGCCAGCGTCGGCGCTCCGCCTGCGCGGGAAATAATGGATTGCTCACCCACTTCATTGGCAATTTGGTGCAAGGTGTCCGGGGTAATCGCAAAGCCCCAACTGCTAACGACCTGCGCCGCAGAAGCGACCACATCCACCGTACCCGCAGGGGCCAGCACCGCCATCGGGCTGTTCATCGCAAAATACACGCCCGGATCGATGATACATGCGGAGACCAGCGCCATTATGGCGACAAAGGACTCCATCAGCATCCCGCCGTAGCCGATAAAACAGGCCTGCCCCTCATTCGCCAGCATCTTCGGCGTGGTACCGGAGGCAATCAGCGCATGGAAGCCAGATACCGCACCACAGGCAATGGTAATAAACAGGAACGGGAACAGGTTACCCGTCCAAACCGGACCGGTACCGTCAACGAATTTGGTCAACGCAGGCATCGTCAGCGTGGGACGCATGATCAGAATACCCACCGCCAGACCGACAATGGTACCAATCTTCAGGAAGGTCGAGAGGTAGTCTCGCGGCGCCAGCAGCAGCCATACCGGCAACACGGCAGCCACGAAACCGTAGCCCACCAGCATCCACGTCAGCTGTACACCGGTAAAGTCAAAATACGGTGCCCAGGTCGGGCTTGCCGCAACCCAGCCGCCGGAAATAATGGCAAATACCAGGAACACCAGACCGATGACTGACACTTCGCCAATACGCCCCGGACGCAGATAGCGCAGGTAAATCCCCATAAAGATCGCCAGCGGGATGGTGAATGCGACGGTATAGGTTCCCCACGGGCTGTGCGTCAGCGCTTTCACGACGATCATTGCCAACACGGCAAGGATTATCACCATGATCATAAAACAGGCCACCAGCGCAATCACACCGGCTGTAGGGCCCATCTCTTCTTTCACCAGTTCGCCAAGGGAACGACCATCGCGACGGGTAGAAACAAATAGCACCATAAAGTCCTGCACCGCGCCGGCCAGCACTACCCCGGCGAGCAGCCAGATCATCCCGGGCAGATAGCCCATTTGCGCCGCCAGCACCGGTCCAACTAACGGACCCGCTCCGGCAATTGCTGCAAAATGGTGGCCAAACAGTACTTTTTTATCGGTAGGAACGTAATCGAGCCCGTCGTTATGGCGCACGGCTGGCGTCATACGCGTCGGGTCCAGCGCCAGCACATTTTTCGCGATGTACAGGCCATAGAAACGGTAGGCAATAAGGTAGACACAGACCGACGCGACGACTATCCACAACGCGTTGATCTGCTCACCACGGTTTAACGCAATATAGCCGAGGGCAAATGCTCCTATCACGGAGAGCAATGTCCAGACGAGGTACTTCCCTGATTTGTTCATAGTTGTTATCCGTTGTCTGATCCAGAGAGATGTTACATTTTGTTTCTATAACACCTTTTCTGGATTTAACAACCTGACAACCATGCAAACCCGAAGTATCACTGAGTATTTACATTGCATTGTTAACTAGATCACTTCATTTACCTGTTACCCCTGCAATTTCATTTTACTTTGCCGGGTGACTTCACCCCATCACCGCCGTGCCTAAACGGCAGGTGCAGCAGCGCCGCCCCTGCTCATCAAAGATGACGATTTCCCAGCTTTGATTCTGTCGCCCGAGATGCAACGGCTGGCACACGCCGCGCACTTTCCCCTGCGATACCGCGCGGTGATGCGTGGCGTTCAACTCGGTTCCCACCACGCACTGCCCGTCACGGGTCATCAGATAACCCGCCATTGACCCCAACGTTTCGGCCAGCGCCGCTGACGCCCCACCGTGTAACAGGCCAAACGGCTGATGCGTGCGGCTATCCACCGGCATTTCGGCTTCCAGCACATCGTCTCCCAGTCGGGTATAGACAATGTCTAAATGCGCCACCAGCGTGTTCTGGCTGGTGGCATTCAGTTCATCAAGCGTTAAATGTCGTTTCCAGATCACCGTCATGCTCCCAGTGTCGAACCGCCATCGACCACAATGTCCTGCAACGTAATATGGCTGGCCAGATCGGAGGCGAGGAATAAGACAGTGTTGGCGATTTCCTGGGGACGGGCGATTTTCCCCAGCGGTATACCAAGCTTATACTGCTCGCCAAACCCGCGAATACGCTGCTGTTCCGCGTCATCACTCACCCACAGCGTGCGCTGCATGTCAGTGTCGGTCGAGCCTGGCGAAACCACATTACAGCGTACTCCGCTACCCGCCAGCTCCAGCCCGACCGTCAGTGCAAGACTTTTCAGTGCGGCTTTTGATGCCCCATATGCACTCATACCGATTCGCGGCGTGTGCGCAGCATCGGATGCGACAGTGACAATCGCCCCCCCCTGCTGACGACGAAACTGCGCCATCGTCTGCTGAAACAGGTTGAACGCACCGCCCACGTTAACGGCGAAGGTCTGCTGCCAGTCCTCAACGCTCAGCGCATCGGTTGGCCCCATACGCAAAATCCCGGCGGCATTGACCAGCACGTCCAGCCGCTCGGTGTTCGCCAGCAAGCGCTCGCACACCTGCGCCACCTGCGGTGCATCCGCCACGTTCATCACCTCAGTGGCAAACGGATATTCTTCACCGTCAAACGCCAGATCGAAGCCGGTCACCTGCGCACCCGCGTCAACAAACGCCAGTGCCGTAGTGTAACCAATCCCTTTTCCCGCCCCGGTAACCCAGACCGTTTTACCGGTGAAATCAAAACCGGTCATGACGTCACCTCGCGGGAGAGCAGTTTCCACCAGGCGTCAATCGTTGGGTTTTTCGCCAGCATCACAAAGTCGATATCGCCATGCACTTTCCGCCAACGGGCCGCCAGCGCCATCATACGTACTGAGTCCAGACCGTAGTCGATCAAGTTTTCGTCATCCATTGGCTCTTCAGACTCATCGAGCAGCGGCAGAATCACGCCGCGCAGCGCATCTTTGCTGTCCGGAACAGGTGTCGGCAGTAACTCCTGAGTCATCACCACGCGACCGGAACGTCCCGCCACGTATTTCAGCGACATCAGGTGTTCATCACGGCTAAAATCTGCCAACGCATCTGCGACCATAAACGGCTTAATATCACGCATGAAGGCATCAGTCGCGGTGGTCATGCAGCCAATATGCGCATACACGCCGGTGATGATCAGCTGGTTACGCCCGGTGTCTCTTAGCATCTGCTCCAGCGGCGAACGATGAAACGCGCTGTAACGCCATTTAACCAGAATGGTATCCGCTTCATCCGGCGCCAGCGCAGCGACGATTTTTTGCTGTTCAGGCGAGCGCGTCAGGCCCGGTCCCCACATATCGTTCAACAACGCACGGTCTTCATCGCTTTGTTCTTTCGGCTGCGCAGTGTAATAGACCGGAATATTATGCGCTTTACAGTACTGACGTAGCGCGGCGATGTTGGCCACGACCTGTTCCATCATCGGGCAGTTCTCGCCCCAAAAGCCGATAAAATAGTCCTGCATGTCGTGGATTAGCAGCGCGGCGCGTTCTGGTTCAAATGCCCAGTCAACTTTATTTGCCGGAACATCAAGCGCCGTTGGCAGCGCATAAGCCTGCAGTTTAGGAATTGCCATTTCTTCTTCTCCTTCAGGCCGGTGAACGTGATGCCAGCCACTGACGTAATTGTTTTTTATCCACTTTGCCGACCGGGGTCAGCGGCAATGACTCAACGCACTCGACACGGTCCGGCAATTTGAATTCCGCCACGCCCTGTTCGCGCAGAAAACGACGGACCTGTACTGCACGCAGCGGCTCTTTAACCACCAGGCAGGCGCAGCTTTTCTCGCCCATCAGCTCATCGTCCATACTGACCAATGCGGCATGGATCACCATTGGGTGCCGCAACAACAGGTTTTCAATCTCTTCTGCGGCGATCTTCTCTCCGCCACGGTTGATCTGATCTTTCTCTCGTCCCTGCACCGTGATGTAACCATCCCGATCGATGGCGATCAGATCGCCAGAGCAATAGAATCCGTTAGCATCAAACGCGCTGGCGTTATGCTCAGGGCTATTGAAGTAACCCCGGAAGGTGTACGGACCGCGCGTCATCAGGCGTCCCGTCGCACCCTGTGGTAAAGGATTCCCGTCAGCATCAGCCACCCAGACCTCATCGTCAGGGCACATCGGACGGCCCTGGGTATTAATAATGCGCTCCGGGCTGTCATCCAGATGGGTATAGTTCACCAGCCCTTCCGCCATACCGAAGACCTGCTGCAACTGGCAGCCAATCTCTGCCGGAATGCGAGCGGCAAGCGAAGCCGAAAGCCGTGCGCCTCCCACCTGCAACAGTTTCAGCGAAGCCAGTTGTGCGTTACTGCCCCACTCCTGAATTGCCTGCAGCCACAGACTCACCGCTGGCGGTACCAACGCCGTCACGTTTACCTGATGCTGTTCAATCAACGGAAAGCACAACGTCGCGCTCGGGTCTGCCGCCAGCACCACGCTTCCACCCGCGAGGAAAACGCCCAGCGCGCCAGGCGAACTCATGGCGTAGTTGTGCGCGGCCGGGATCGCGCATAAATAGCGGGTCTCAGTGGTAAAATGGCAAATCTCGTTACTACGGCGCACGCTGTAGTAGTAATCATTGTGGGTGCGTGGAATCAGCTTTGGCGTCCCGGTCGTGCCGCCGGAAAGCTGGAAGTAAGCCACTTCATCAGCCGGTGATGGTGTCGCGGTAAACGCCGTTGCGGGTTGGCTTATTGCCGCTTGCAGATTGTGTTCGCCGTCATCATTGAGCAACTGAACCACGCGCACTGAATTGTGTTCGGCAACAAAGGTATTCAGAAAATCGTCGCCACTGAATAACGCATGCTGGCGATCGGCAATCAGTAACACCGGTTTGATTTGCGCTGCGTAGGCGTTAAGTTCGTTACGCTGATGGCTAAACAGTGCCAATACGGGGGCTACGCCCAGTTTGAGCAGCGCAAAGAAAGTGATATACAGCTCAGCCACGTTGCCTAACTGCACCAGTGCGCTCTCGCCGGGTTTGATCCCCTGGCGACGCAGGCTACAGGCCAGATTATCCGTCGCCTGGTTTAACTGGCGGTAGCTAAGATGGCGTTCCCCGTCAATCACCGCCGTATGGTCGCTATCGGCATGGCGGGTCAGAATGTCGGTCAGTGGCAAATCCTGCCAGTAGCCTTTTTCACGGTAGCGGCGGGCAAACTCTTCCGGCCAACGGGTGAAAGGAATACTCATTATTGCTCCTTAGAGCCTGTCGATAAGGCCTGAATAGCCTGGTAGACCAGGCGCTTAATGCAGTCCAAAAATATTCAACATGGTGGATAGCTTGGCACCCGTTTCACGCCACTCCGCAATCGGTGACGAGGCGGGCACAATGCCGGCTCCGGCGAAGAAACGTACCTGATTACGCAGCAGTTTCGCGCAGCGGATCGTCACGACCCACTCGCCGTTGCCTTGCGAATCACACCAGCCAACAATGCCGCCGAAAAGTTCGCGATCGAACGGCTCCAGTTCGGCAATCAGTTTCTGAGCAACCTGATGCGGGAAGCCACTTAGCGCCGGTGTTGGATGCAGCAGACATGCCAGCGTCAGTGCGTTTTCCTGGGCATTGGCTTTACCTTCAAACGGGGTACCGAGATGCCAGAGTGTGGGCGTGGTGACCAGTTGCGGAGACGAAGGAAGTTGCAGCTCACTGCTGCGATCGCGCAGAACCGCTTTCATCGCCTGGGTGACCAGCTCGTGTTCATGGCGATCCTTCTCGGAAGCTAACAGACGGATCCCCGCCTCCCGGTCCAGAACATCGTCCGGTTGGCGACGCGCAGATCCCGCCAGCGGCAGCGAACTGAAATGGTCGCCTTCTTTGCGTAACAGCAATTCCGGGCTGGCGCCGATCAGTACACCGCCATCGTCGATGGGCACATGGAAGTTGTAGCTTGCCGGGTTTTGCGCGATCAGCCGCTCCAGCAGCGCACCACTGTCGATATTGGCGTCGGCGGTCACATCAATCAGACGAGACAGCACCACTTTGTCGACTTCCGGGGTTGCCGTCAGCGCCGCTGCTCTGGCGACCATATCTTCGAAAAAGTCCTGCTCAGGAATCGACTTACGCTCAACGACATTCAGCGACTGATGGGCAGTAAAGTAACGTGCTGATTGCTGCTTTGCCGTGCGCGAGAAGCTTTGCCATGATTTAGGAATAAACAGCGACGAGGGCTGGCGGGTGTCAAAGGGAATGGCCCCGACCATAATGGGGTTTGCGATGCCCTGCGATTTGGCCTGCGCAAACAGTGCGTGCATTTTCTGTTGGAAAGGGCTGTCTGGTGAATCACCATCAATTGCCGGTTCCGCATAGCGGGCGAAGCATCCTGACGTCGTAAAACTACGATACGGCGACATAAAGAAAAAACTGTCGGGAGCGAGAGTTGCCATAGTCTGCGTTTTTTCCTCGGCCAGTGACGTGTCCATATCATCCTCCATAAAATGATAAAGGCTCTAATAATGATTATCATTTATATTTTCGGTCGCTAACCTAAAAGCAAAGCGCCGGTATGTCAACTCTTGTGGTAACACAATGTGCGACTTAGACTTGCATCCCTGACGCGTAACAATGAAAATGAGAAGCATTAACCACATTGATAACAGGAAGCTTATTTGTGAGATTTTCCGCGTTTTACCGCACTGCGCTGTTACTGGTTGGACTCGCTATTTCAGGAATTTCTTTAAGCCATGCCGCTGACTGGCCGCGCCAGGTTACCGACAGCCGCGGCACGCACACGCTGGAACATAAGCCACTGCGCATTGTGTCCACCAGCGTCACGCTCACCGGTTCTCTGCTCGCTATTGATGCGCCCATCATTGCCAGCGGTGCCACGACACCGAATAACCGTATCGGTGACGCTCAGGGCTTTTTACGCCAGTGGAGCGACGTCGCCAAAGCACGCAAACTAAGCCGCCTGTATATTGGCGAGCCGAGCGCCGAAGCCGTTGCAGCACAAATGCCGGACCTGATTCTGGTCAGCGCCACCGGGGGAGATTCCGCGCTTGCGCTGTACGATCAACTGTCCACCATAGCCCCGACGCTTATCATTAATTACGACGACAAAAGCTGGCAGTCACTGCTGACACAATTAGGCGAAATCACCGGGCAGGAGCAACAGGCAGCGGCGCGTATTGCTGAGTTTGATAAGCAACTGCTCGCGGTAAAGCAACGTATCACCCTGCCGCCACAGCCGGTCAGCGCGCTGGTGTATACCGCAGCCGCGCACAGCGCCAACCTGTGGACGCCGGAGTCCGCGCAAGGCAAGCTGATGGAACAGCTCGGTTTCACGCTGGCGCCGCTACCTGCCGGACTACATACCAGCCAGAGCCAGGGTAAACGTCACGACATTATCCAGCTTGGCGGTGAGAATCTGGCGGCTGGCCTGAACGGTGAAGCGCTGTTCCTGTTTGCAGGCGACAGCAAAGATGCCGAGGCGATTTACGCTAATCCACTGCTGGCACATCTGCCTGCTGTGCAAAACAAACGCGTTTATGCGCTGGGCACGGAAACCTTCCGCCTGGATTACTACAGCGCGACGCTATTGCTGCAACGCCTGTCGGCGCTCTTTTAATGGCTATCGCCGGATGCAGCTAACGCCTTATCCGGCTTACAAACCGTAGCGCACAACGCTATCAGGCATTCACAGGTATCTGTCGGAAACGACGAAGCTCGCTTAACAACAGCAGCAGCAACAGACCGACAATCACCAACCCAAACCCACTGACGCTTGCCGAGGCCGCAGGCGTCATCATCGCCCCCAGCCCCCCTAACAGCGCCGCGCCAATCGCATCACCGGTTACGTTCTGCGCGGTCCACAAACCGTTAATTCGCCCGAGCATCGCTTCCGGCGTCTGCGTCTGCAACAGGGTGTACTGCAACAAAGAACTGACCGCACTCAGCCAGCCGAACAGCGCCAGACAAACAACGCCCAGCTCCCAGACTGGCATCAAGCCGAACAGGCCGATAGCCAGGAAAGAGGCCACGGTTGATGCCAGCATAATCAGACCAGGACGCACGCTGTGTGCCAGTTGCCCGCTGGTTAAAGCCCCGATGGCCGCGCCCAGGGGAATAGCCGCATACAGTAACCCAATCTGAGCGCTCGACATCTGCCAGTTAATCGCCAGTGCCGGGTACAATACACGTACCGCGCTCGCCATGGTCAACAGACCACCAAGCAGCGCAATGCCGCCAATCAGCGGGCTGGCGAACAGAAAACGGAACGCCGCCACCAGCGATGTCAACGGATGTTCACGCGGTTGTGGCGGAGGCGGCAACGCGGGAAGGCTCAGCAATGGGAGCAAGGTAATGAATGTACCCGCCGCCGCCAGGCCGTAGTTCCAGACCACGCCTCCGGTCGCCAGCAGCACCCCACCAAGCATTGGCGAAATCACCGATCCCAGACGCACCGTCAGCATGGTAATCGCCCCGGCTTGCATCAGATTTTCACGCCCGACCAACGCAGGCGTCGCCGCCAGCAGCGCAGTGACACCCAGCGAGGCAAAAAATCCATCCCATAAACCCAGAACATAGATAGCCAGCAACGACGGTTCGGGCAGCAGCGCGTTCAGGCACAGGCCAATAAAACCGATACCACAGGTTCCGCGGGCCAGCAGGATCACCTTTTTGCGCTCATAGCGATCGGCCAGTACGCCACCCACCATCAGACCAATAAACATGGCGCTCCCGGTCAGCGTAACCGACAAACCCACCTGCCAGGTCGACTGGGTCATCATCTGGATCTGTACCGGAACCGCAACCCCCAATAGCCCCAGAGAGACAATGGAAATAAAACGGGCGAGGAAAACAGCGCGAAATGCAGGATGGGTCTTTAACAGGCTGAGATTAAGCAGCCAGGATTGTCGATTCATTACAGAGCCTTACCAGGTACTTTTTCAATATCCATTCAATGGCTGCACATGCTAACATATCCAAATAAGATCGATAACGATAATTACTATCATTATCAGGGAAGTTGATATGTCATGCTCTGTTTCCGCGACACGTGCCTTCGCCGTGCCCGGACTGTTGTTACTCCTTGTTCTCACCACGGCATTAAGTCTGGTTATTGGCGCAAAGTCGCTGCCCGCCTCCGTGGTATTTGATGCACTCACCGGCAGTTGTCAAAGCGCCGATTGCACCATCGTGCTGGACGCGCGACTCCCGCGTACGCTGGCAGGGCTCCTCGCAGGGGGTGCGCTGGGCCTGGCGGGTGCGCTGATGCAAACGCTCACCCGTAACCCGCTGGCCGATCCGGGTATTCTTGGCGTCAATTCCGGGGCCAGCTTCGCGATTGTTTTAGGCGCGTCGCTGTTTGGCTTTTCCTCCCCGCAAGAACAACTGCTAATGGCTTTTTCCGGGGCTCTCGCAGCCTCACTGATTGTGGCTTTTACCGGTAGTCAGGGCGGCGGACAGCTCAGCCCGGTACGCCTGACATTGGCCGGTGTTGCGCTGGGTGCTGTTCTGGAAGGATTATCCACCGGCATCGCCCTGCTCAACCCGGATGTCTACGACCAGTTGCGTTTCTGGCAAGCCGGTTCACTGGATATCCGCAGCCTGCAGACCCTGAAAGTCGTGCTGATCCCGGTCCTGATTGCCGGCGCTGTCGCGCTGTTTCTTAGCCGTGGTCTGAATAGCCTCAGTCTGGGAAGTGACACCGCAACGGCGCTGGGCAGCAAAGTTGCGCGTACCCAGTTTATCGGCCTGTTGGTGATTACCGTACTGTGCGGAAGTGCGACCGCCATCGTCGGCCCTATCGCCTTTATCGGCCTGATGATGCCGCATATGGCACGCTGGCTGGTGGGCGCAGATCATCGCTGGTCGCTGCCCGTCACCCTGCTGGCCACCCCTTCTCTGCTGCTGATTGCCGATATCATCGGTCGTCTGATTGTGCCCGGCGAACTGCGCGTCTCGGTCGTCAGCGCGTTTATCGGTGCGCCGGTTCTCATCTTCCTGGTACGCCGCAAACAGCGCGGAGGTGGCGCATGATGCATCTATCCCGTCGCCTGATTATCAGTTGTCTGCTGCTGGTCGTCGGTTGCCTGGCCGTTGGATTGTGGAGCCTGCGCAGCGGTGCCGTTATGCTCGAGACCCAGCAAATTATTGCCGCCCTGCTCGGTGATGCACCGCGTAGCATTACGCTGGTAGTGACCGAGTGGCGATTACCACGCGTGTTGATGGCGCTGCTGATTGGCGCGGCGCTGGGCGTTAGCGGCGCGATATTCCAGTCATTGATGCGCAACCCGCTGGGTAGTCCGGACGTGATGGGTTTCAATACCGGTGCCTGGAGCGGCGTACTGGTCGCAATGGTGCTATTTGGTCAGCATCTTACCGCTATCGCGCTGGCGGCCATGCTCGGCGGGGTCCTGACTTCGCTGGTGGTCTGGGCGCTGGCCTGGCGCAACGGCATCGACACCTTCCGACTGATCATCATCGGGATCGGCATTCGCGCTATGCTGGTGGCCTTCAACACCTGGCTGCTGCTGAAGGCATCCTTAGAAACCGCGCTGACCGCCGGGCTGTGGAACGCCGGATCGCTCAACGGTCTGACCTGGGCTAAGACCTGGCCTTCTGCGCCGCTGATTATCGTGATGCTGGGGTGCGCCGCGCTGTTGGTACGCCGCCTGCGTTTACTGGAAATGGGTGATGACAGCGCCTGTGCGCTGGGTGTCAGCGTTGAACGCTCACGTCTGATGATGATGCTGGTCGCCGTGGTGTTGACCGCTGCGGCTACCGCGCTGGCAGGCCCTATCTCATTTATTGCCCTGGTTGCCCCACACATCGCGCGCCGGCTTAGCGGCACGGCTCGTTGGGGATTAACGCAGTCGGCGCTGTGCGGCGCCCTGTTACTGCTGATGGCCGATTTATGCGCTCAGCAGCTCTTTATGCCTTATCAGCTTCCGGTTGGCGTTGTCACCGTAAGCCTCGGCGGTATTTACCTTATCGTCTTGTTAATTCAGGAGTCCCGCAAAAAATGACCGAATCAGTAGCCCGTTTGCGTGGCGACCAGTTAACGCTGGGTTATGGCAAATTTACCGTGGCGGAAAACCTTAATGTCTCGATCCCCGATGGTCACTTCACGGCCATTATTGGACCCAACGGTTGTGGAAAGTCCACGCTGCTGCGTACATTGAGTCGTCTGATGACACCCGCGCACGGCAACGTCTGGCTCGATGGTGAACATATTCAACATTACCCCAGTAAAGAGGTTGCACGCAGAATTGGTCTGCTGGCGCAAAATGCCACCACGCCGGGCGATATTACCGTGCAGGAGCTGGTTGCTCGTGGGCGTTACCCACATCAACCTTTATTTACACGCTGGCGTAAAGAAGATGAAACCGCGGTAACCCATGCGATGCAGGCCACGGGGATCACGCATCTGGCGGCGCAAAGTGTGGATACCCTCTCCGGCGGTCAACGCCAACGCGCGTGGATAGCGATGGTGCTGGCACAAGAAACGTCGATTATGCTGCTCGACGAACCGACCACCTGGCTGGATATCAGCCATCAGATTGATCTGCTGGAGCTGCTGAGTGAGCTAAACCGGGAGAAAGGTTACACGCTGGCCGCCGTTCTGCACGACCTGAATCAGGCATGTCGCTATGCCACCCATCTGATTGCACTTCGTGATGGAAAGATCGTTGCCGAGGGTGCGCCGAAAGAGATTGTCACGGCAGAGCTCATTGAAAAAATCTATGGGCTGCGGTGTATGATTATCGACGATCCGGTTGCCGGAACGCCGTTAGTGGTCCCGCTAGGACGTACAGCAAACAGGTAAATCGCGCCACCTCCGCAGAGGTGGCGAGTCCATTTATTGGATATCTTTGAGCACGTCACGCATGACTGGCCCAATCTTCTCGAAAGCCTTCGGCGTAATGATATCGACGTGCGCGCAGTCCTGGCGATAAACATCCAGACTGGAAATCCACGGTGACCAACTGCGTTCCGGGCTGACTCCCGGCGGTAACGTGCGTTCAGCAACAAACAGCGTCGCGTGTCCCGCAAACGGTACGCTATGTGCCGTACTCAGCAGTCGAACCGCATCGGCATAGTTACCTTCGATGGCGCTAAACAATGCGTCGGACGCATTGCCCTGCTGAGCCGTCAGAAACGCCTCCCGCTCACGATCAATTTCCGCCAACACTTCCGGGTCGAGTCCATTGGCCTCTTTTTCCGACCAATTTTGCGTTTCCGGCGGCCAGGTATCCAGCAGGCCAAGAAACGCGACCGTTTCTCCGCGCGCGTGTAATCGGGCAGCAATGCCCTGCGCCAGCGTACCGCCCAACGAGTACCCAATCAGATAATAAGGTCCATGAGGTTGCTGGCGAAGTAACGTTGCCAGGTGCTGTTCGCACACCGCATCCAGGTTTTCTGCTGTCTGCATCGGGCCATCCGGTCGCGGTGACTGGATACCCATAATTGACCACTGTGGAGGAAGATAGCGTGACAACACGCTAAACTGCCAGGCGAAACCCGATGCCGGATGGAAGCAGAACAGCACAGGGCCATCGCTTTCACGCAGCGGCAGCAGCGTTTCAAATCCCAGCCGTTGCGACTGCTCGTCATCGTTGCTATCCAGCAATGCGCTGAGCTGTTCGACGGTCGAGGCCACCATAATCTGTCCAGGCGTTACCTGGCGCGCAAAAATGCGGCTCAATTGTGCCGCCAGCTTCATCGCCAGCAGAGAATGCCCGCCAAGCGCAAAGAAATCCGCTTCAACATCATTGACCTCACAGCCCAGTAAGGCCGTGAACGCCTGAGCAATCGTGGTTTCAGTCCCTGCTCGCGGCGCCCGCCCTTCCTGGCGTGACGTCAGTTGTGGCATCGGTAACGCTTTACGATCCAGCTTGCCGTTGGCGCTGAGCGGGAGCTCCGGCAGTTGCAGCAGCACTGTCGGAACCATATGTGCAGGCAGGGTTGCGCGCAGACTCTCGCGCAATGCCGGAATATCCAGCGGTAAGCCCGATTGTGACACCAGATAGCCCACTAACTGGCGCGCATCGCCGCCTGTCGCTACCGCCTGATTGAATACGCAGGCATGGGCAACAGCATGCTCAACATCTGGCAACTGCTGCATCACCCGATCAATCTCGCCCAGTTCAATACGCTGCCCACGGATTTTTAGCTGGTCATCACTGCGCCCAAGATATTCCACCGCACCATTTTCCAGCCAGCGCGCCACGTCTCCGGTACGGTACATACGTTCGCCAGGGCTAAAGGGATCGGCAATAAAACGGCTCGCCGTCAGATCTGGTCGGCCGAGATATCCCTGCGCCAGTTGGAGCCCCGTCAGGTACAGGTCGCCGGCGACACCAATGGGCACTGGACGCATCATGGCATCGAGGATCCGCAAACCGGTATTCCAGACCGGATAGCCGATGGGTACGCTGTTGCCGGTCACGGCAGCGAGTTCCTCACCCCAGGCTGGATACCAGCTGACATCTACCGCCGCCTCGGTTGGCCCATACAAATTGTGCAGCGGCGCGTGGGTCAGTTGCTCCCATTCGCGGCACAAGGCTGCCGGCAGCGCTTCTCCGCTACAAAACACCTGTTTCAACGTGGAGCAGCTTTCCCGCGCCGTTTCGGGCGTCAGTGAGGTCACAAACGCCGCCAGCATCGACGGTACAAAGTGCGTTGTCGTCACCCCAAACGTCGCGAAGAACTGTTGCATCGCCAGCGGGTCACGATGTGCCTCTGGTTCAGCCATCACCAGTTTTGCACCGGCAATGAAGGGCCAGAAAAATTCCCAGACCGAAACATCAAAACTGCATGGCGTTTTTTGCGCCACCACATCGTCGGCCGTCAGCGGATAGTGATTCTGCATCCATAGCAGGCGGTTCACGATGGCGGTTTGCCCCACCATCACCCCTTTGGGTCTGCCCGTCGATCCTGAGGTGAAGATGATATAGGCCGTATGATTTGGTCGTGATAATGCTAATGGTGTGTCATCTTGTTCTGGCAATGGCGCGGTGTAGCACAGGCTTTCCAGCCCCGGGATACCGCTAAAACGAACCCGTTGTTCATCAGTGGTGATAAGCAACGTAGGTTTAGCGTCTTCCAGCATCATCCGCAGGCGATCGTCCGGATATCCGGTATCCAGCGGTAACCAGGCGGCCCCCGCTTCGACGATACCGTGCAGCGCCAGCGTCAGGAAAACGGAGCGCGGTAAGGCAACCGCCACGCTGTCCCCCGGGCGCACACCGCGTTCGCGCAGCAGTTTTGCCAGTGCCACCACCTGCTGACGCATTTCGCGATAGCTAAACTGATAGCGGGCATCGGCCAGCGCCGGCGCATCCGGTGTTTTGCTGGCTTGCCCAGCCACCAGCGCACTCAATGTGGTGGAAGGGATCGTCACTGCCGTATTGTTAATCGTCGCCAGCTGTTCGTGCTCGGACGCCAGCAGCATCTCCGCATCCCCGCAGCGTAGCGCCGGATTTGCGGCAAATTGCGCGATAAGCGCCGTTAAACGCGAAGCATGTTGTGCCAACGTAGCGGCGTCATATCGCTGCTTATTCGCCAGAATTTCAATGCTCAGCCCACCGTTTTCATCCGGGAACAGCGCCAGTTCCAGATCGTTAACCGGCCCCGTCGCCAGCGTATGGGTTTGCGCCTGCACGCCAGGAATATTCAACTGATAGTCAAAGATCTTCACGTTCAGCACCGGGCCAAACAGCGGTTCAGCCCCGGCCGCACGCCCGCTGTCACGGACAATTTGTTCGGCATCATAGCGCTGGTGTCGGCGCATTTTCTTCATCTGCCCGGCCAGCCGTTGCGCAAGCGCAGGGAGACTTTCTGCTGCATCAAGTCTCACGCCAAAGGGCAGGACATTTAACACTGGTCCGGTAGCGGTAAGCGCCGCTGAGCCCATGCGGCGCATAAAGATAAACCCGGCGGCATAGTCCATTCGGCTGCATAAACGACCGAGCCACAATGCAACCAGCGCCAGCGCCAGATCCGCACGCTGAACCTCTGGCATACGCGACGCAAGCTGGCGGAATGAACCTTCAGGCGCCGTTAACTTCATGCGAATAATATCCGCGCTGGCTGAGCGTCCCGGCAGCGGTTTGTTCGATAATGAAGCCGGCGGCGGCAGTTGTTGGCGTTGCTCAGCCCAGAATGCGCTATCACGTTGCCAGGCATCGCTTTGACGATACTGTTGATACTCTTCCACGACCTCGGCAAACGGCGTAAATGGCGAGGCTGGCGTGGATTCACCGCGCAGCCACGCTGTGTAAATTGCAGCAATCTGGCGGGTAATAGCCGGGAAACTAAAGCCATCAACCAATAAGTGATGATAGCGCTGATACCAGTACCAGCGTTTATCTCCCACTTGAATGAGCAGATGGAAGACCAGCGGCTTGCCGCCGTCAACGCGCAGATCCTGTTGCAGATCCGCCCGCATCAACGCACGTGCCGCCTCGTGCGGACTGGATTCATCGCGTAAATCGAGAATGTCAGGTTCAGCAAAGGTGAGCGTAGGATCAACCCATTGCCAGATTTCACCGTTATCCTCAGTGAACTGCATCCGCAGGGTATCCGCATGCTCCAGACCGGCCACGACCGCCTGTGCCAGCAGTGGCGCATTCAGTTCACCGGTTAATTCGACATAGTGTGCAACGCTCCATGCCGAGGGCAATGTGGAGAGCTTTTCTGCCATCCAGATCCCTGGCTGGGCCGCAACTAAGGGTAAGCGCTGAGTCATTGCGCCTCCTGTACATCGACATAGTTCGCTGGCGTCAGCGTGGTCCAGTTCGCATCCAGCCATTGCTGGCAGACTTCCTGCGACTGCGGTTCACACACAACCGTCCATCCAGCAGGAAGTGAGCACTGCTGAGGCCAGAGGCTGAATTGACGTTGTGGGTTTTGCAGAATGTAAAACTGTCCCTGCGGGTTATCGAAGGGGTTACTGAATTCCATACTCAACTCCTGTCGTGGAACATCGTCCGGTTAAAGCGTGTCGGTGAGCTGTTGCCAGAGCGTCATCAGCCCTTGCATTAAGCCGCCGCGCCAGCAAAGCGCATCATGTCCACCCTCAACCTGACGCCAGAAAATAGACTGTGGTGCAGAGGGAAATTGGGCGAATAGCGCCTGATTAGCACGAAAAATAATCGGCTCGCGGGTCCCGGCTTCCAGCACAATACGTAGACCCTGAACGCTTAGCGTTCCGGCCTTCAGTTGTTCAATAATCACGCCATCCTGATGACCACCGCGATGCGGCCACCAATAAGATCCGGACTGACTGAGTACGCAGCCAAACCGATCCGGCCAGTTCAGTCCGGCATACAGAGAAGCCAAGCCGCCAAAACTTTGCCCGGCAACCACCGTACGCTGCGGGTCGTCGCTGAATGGCGTCGTGGTCTTCACCCGCGGCAATAATTCCTGCTGAACTGCCAGCCAAAAATCAGCGTTACACGGCAATTCATGGCTGCGATGCGGCGTGTCAATGGCATCAATCAGGAGATATACCGCGGGAGGAAGCTGGCCACGATGAGTGAGTGAGGTCAGAGCCGGCCAGACCGGCATACTGTGTGCCCAAAACTGTCCGTCCAGCAGAATAGCCAGGGGACGTTCTTCCGGGTTGGCTTCACCGGTGGTGAAAACCCATACCCGGCGCGTATTACCCAACCGGTCACTGTGCCATTGCAGGCATACGGCGGGCGAGTCGGGATTTTCAGGGCGATCCCATCCCGGCTGTACGGGAGCATCTGGCATCTCCAGTGCGGACACCGCATGCCCCCGGCCCCCTTTCCAGCTTTGAGTATTGAGAGGGTCCGCAATAGCCTGTGGCAACAGTTGTCGCCAGCCTTCGCGTAGCACAGCGCGATCGGGCGTATCACCCGGTGCCAGTGAGGCAAAAATATCGTTTCGATCGGAGGGGATAAAACAGTAACTGCCGCGCCAGTTAGCGCTCAGGGAAATGCTCCAGCACCAAACATTCGTACCATCAATACGTTGCATCGACTGGGGTACGGCATTTTGATGATGATCGGTAACGCCCGTGATGTAGACCCACACCCGGCGAATGGATGACTCTTTTTCGCTTCCCTGCGGGTCGCGCCACCAGAACGTTACACGGTAATCGCCGTTGTCTTCACGCTCCCATTCCGGGCCATTTTTAGACTGCCACCACGCCTCGCTTCCCATCATTAACGCCGTCACCGTCATAACCCCATGTTTATTGTGAAATTTTATATCTGAGCGTGAAATATATTGATAATATTATTGATAACTATTTGCATTTGCAATAGCGTATTGACGCGCTGTGGGAAGCGCGCACAGTTTTTCACCACTTATAAACCGACCTGGCGCTGCGTACTTTTTCTGGAACGGAGGGTTTACGCAGATGCGGGCGACATCAGGCCTGGTGCCCAAAACGGCACACGGGTACTCGTGGCTAAAAGAAAGCAGGACATACAATGAACAACAAGATTCATTCACTGGCCTTATTGGTCAATTTAGGGATTTACGGGGTAGCACTGCCCGCGATGGCAGAAGATAAAACCGATAGCGCCACCGTCTCTCATGAAGACACCATCGTCGTTACCGCTGCCCAGCAGAACCTGCAGGCGCCGGGCGTTTCAACCATCACCGCAGATGAGATCCGTAAGAATCCTCCGGCTCGCGACGTCTCGGAAATCATCCGTACCATGCCTGGTGTGAACCTGACCGGTAACTCAACCAGCGGACAGCGCGGCAACAACCGTCAGATCGATATTCGCGGTATGGGCCCAGAAAACACCCTGATTCTGATCGACGGCAAGCCGGTAACCAGTCGCAACTCTGTGCGCCAGGGGTGGCGTGGTGAGCGTGATACCCGCGGTGATACCAGCTGGGTTGCTCCAGAAATGATTGAACGCATTGAAGTCCTGCGCGGCCCAGCAGCGGCACGCTACGGCAACGGCGCGGCAGGTGGTGTGGTGAATATCATCACCAAAAAAGGTGGCGATGAGTGGCATGGCTCCTGGAATACCTATTTCAACGCCCCAGAACACAAAGAAGAAGGCTCGACCAAACGCACCAACTTTAGCCTGAATGGCCCGCTGGGTGGGGATTTCAGCTTCCGCCTGAACGGTAACCTCGACAAAACTCAGGCCGATGCCTGGGACATTAACGACGGTCACCAGTCAGCACGTACAGGGTCATATGCCGATACGATGCCTGCGGGTCGTGAAGGTGTAAAAAACAAAGATATCAACGGCCTGCTGCGTTGGGATTTTGCCCCAATGCAATCGCTGGAGTTTGAAGCCGGCTACAGCCGCCAGGGCAACCTGTATGCGGGTGACACTCAAAATACCAACAACGATAACAAAACTAACGGGCTGGTAAAAAAATACTACGGTAAAGAAACCAACCGTATGTACCGCCAGAACTATGCGCTGACGTGGAACGGCGGCTGGGACAACGGCATTACCACCAGCAACTGGGCGCAATACGAACACACCCGTAACTCCCGTTTGGGTGAAGGTCTGGCAGGTGGCCTTGAAGGGTTATTTAACAGTAATCAATTTACCGACACTGACCTGGCGGATGTCACCCTGCACAGCGAAATTAGCATTCCATTCGACCTGTTGGTTAACCAGAACCTGACGCTCGGTACCGAATGGAACCAGCAGCGTATGAAAGACATGAGTTCCAATACCCAGACCTTTATGGGTGGGAACATACCGGGTGCCAGCAGCACCGATCGTAGCCCGTATTCACAGGCTGAAATTTTCTCCCTGTTTGCAGAAAATAACATGGAGCTGACCGACAGCACCATGTTGACGCCGGGTCTGCGCTTCGACCACCACAGCGTCGTTGGTGACAACTGGAGCCCATCCCTGAACCTGTCCCAAGGTCTGGGCGACGACTTTACGCTGAAAATGGGTATCGCACGGGCCTATAAAGCACCTAGCCTGTACCAGACTAACCCGAACTATATTCTGTACAGCAAAGGCCAGGGCTGCTATGCCACCGGTTCTGCGACGGGCATTGGTTGCTATATGATGGGCAATGATGACCTGAAGGCCGAAACCAGTATCAACAAAGAGATTGGTCTGGAGTTCAAACGTGACGGTTGGCTGGCCGGCGTCACCTGGTTCCGCAACGATTATCGCAACAAGATCGAAGCGGGGACTGTACCGCTAAGCAGAACGTCAATTACCCAGAAAAACCCGACTACGGGTAAAGCAACAACAACCTACACCGATATCTATCAGTGGGAAAACGTACCTAAAGCGGTGGTGGAAGGCCTGGAAGGGACGTTGAACGTACCGGTTAGCGAAACCGTTACCTGGACCAACAACATCACTTACATGCTGCAAAGTAAGAATAAAGAGACCGGCGAACGCTTGTCGATTATTCCTGAATACACGCTGAACTCAACGCTGAGCTGGCAGGCGCGTGAAGATTTGTCACTGCAATCCACCTTTACCTGGTACGGCAAACAACAGCCGAAGAAATATGATTACCAGGGTAAACCGGTGACCGGCAGTTCTGCCCAGGAAGTGAGCCCGTACAGCATCGTCGGCCTGAGCGCAACCTGGGATGTGACCAAAAACGTCAGCCTGACCGGCGGCGTGGATAACGTCTTCGACAAACGTCTGTGGCGTGAAGGCAATGCCCAAACAACCAGTGATATCAAAACTGGCGACTATATGGCGGGCGCTGGCGCGTACACCTATAACGAACCGGGTCGTACGTGGTTCATGAGCGTGAATACCCACTTCTGATAGCGTTGTTCCCTCTCCTCCCGGTGGGGAGAGGGAAACGATACAAAATCATGCGTACAACACACACATCATTCCCTTTCGCTGACCACACGCTGCATATTGTCGGGTTTGATCCCAACAGCTTTCACGAACACGATCTGCTCTGGCTCCCTCACCATGCCCAGCTAACCGCTGGTGCACGTAAACGTAAAGCAGAACACCTGGCAGGACGTATCGCCGCAATACATGCATTACGTGAATACGGTATCAAAACTGTACCAGGCATCGGCGAGCAGCGACAACCGCTGTGGCCACATGGCCTCTTTGGCAGTATCAGCCATAGCGCAACAACGGCACTGGCTGTCGTCTCACGCTACCCCGTCGGACTGGACATTGAAGCTATTTTTTCGCAGCAGGTCGCAGCTGAGCTTGCTGACAGCATAATAGACAACACTGAGCGACAGATCTTGCTTCACGCGTCACTCCCCTTTCCGCTAGCTTTAACTCTGGCCTTCAGCGCCAAAGAGAGTCTGTATAAGGCATTTTCAGCGCACTTGACTCACCTTCCGGGCTTCTCCAGCGCCAACGTTATCGCTCTCACCACGACGCAGATCACCTTGCAAATCACGCCGTCATTTTCGCAAAGCCTCGCCGGGCTGAGCGTTAACGTTAGCTGGTTTCGGCGTGAAGAAAACATCATTACCCTATGCCCGGCCCCGCCATCATACTCACCAGCCTTTTCTGTCTGAGTGGTCAGGGAAAACGCACTATGCCGGTTGAAACGCCGCCAGCGATCGGCGTTGTCGCCCGTTTTCATCAAAGTTGTCGACAGCCAGCCAACGCTGCAAAACAGCGTCACACTGTGGCCACTCATCGTCAATCATTGATAGCCAGTCGCTGTCGCGGTTGCGCCCCTTACGCACCATTTTCTGGCGAAAGCGCCCTTCATGGATAAATCCTAAACGCTCCGCCGCACGGCGGGATGCGACGTTCAGGGAATCGCATTTCCACTCCACGCGGCGATAGCCCAGCGCAAACGCCTGGCGTAGCAACAGCCAGACGGTTTCTGTACCCAGTACCGTATTCTTCATTCGTGGCGACCAGGTCACATGGCCTATCTCGACCGAGCCATTTACAAGGTCGATCGCCATAAATGAGACTAACCCCACGGCGCGCCCGGATTGTAAATCAATCACCGCATAGGGAACCAAAGAGGCATCCGTTGATTTGCCCGTGACCCAACGCACGGCCTCCTCTACGCTCGCAGGACGCGTGCTGGCAAGCCAGGTCCAGTCACGTTCGTCAGGTGCCTGCGCGTAGGCGTCAAACAGATCGGCGGCATGGCGGTCAGCATCCAGGGGCTCCAGACGGCAATATTGACCAATAAGCACACTCCGTGGCAGCGCGGTTGCGCCATTCCAGTCCGGCAGGGCATCACCCACCGTCTGCCCATACAGATTTATCTCTGGCACTGTTCAACCCCTGTTATGCAAGTAAAAACCACGTTATAGCACCCGCCATTTCACCTTCAAAGCACTGGTCAGGGATTTTTCACGCAGAACAGAAAATCGCCGCCCCTTCTATACTGATTAAAAATCAACGCTCAGGAGAACACGATGTCACTACCCGATTTTCATGTCTCTGACCCCTTTACGTTAGGCATTGAACTGGAAATGCAGGTAATCAATCCTCCGGGATACGATCTGAGCCAGGACGCATCCAGGTTGATTGACACCGTGAAGTCAGAACTCACTGTCGGCGAGGTGAAGCACGATATCACCGAAAGCATGCTGGAAATGGCGACCGGGGTGTGTCGCGATGTTGACCAGGCGGCCGCGCAGTTTTCCACCATGCAGCACCTTGTTTTGCGCGCAGCCCAAACGCTTCACCTCGAAATCTGCGGCGGTGGTACGCACCCGTTTCAAACATGGCAGCGTCAGGAAGTGTGTGATGACGAACGCTATCGGCGGAACCTGGAGAACTTCGGCTACCTTATTCAGCAGGCGACGGTTTTCGGTCAGCATGTCCATATCGGCTGCGCCAACGGTGACGATGCGATTTACCTGCTGCACGGCCTGTCGCGATTTGTCCCCCACTTTATTGCGCTCTCTGCGGCCTCGCCCTATATGCAGGCTGCCGATACACGTTTTGCCTGTGCACGGCTGAACATTTTCTCCGGATTTCCCGATAATGGCCCGATGCCGTGGGTGAGCAACTGGCAGGAATTTACCGGGCTCTTTCGCCGACTGGCGTATACCAGCATGATTGACAGCATTAAAGATTTGCACTGGGATATTCGCCCCAGTCCGCATTTTGGCACGGTAGAGGTGCGGGTGATGGACACCCCGCTGACCCTTGAGCACGCACTCAACATGGCCGGGCTTATTCAGGCTACCGCCCACTGGTTACTCACCGACCGGCCATTCAGGCATCAGGAAAATGATTATCTGTTGTACACGTTCAACCGTTTTCAGGCCTGTCGTTTTGGTATGGAAGGAATACTCACCGACGTGAATACCGGGGATCGCCATCGCCTGGCGGATGACACGCTACGCTTACTGGACACTGTCGCCGCGTCGGCGGAAAAAGTGGGGGCAGCGAGTGCCATAAACACCTTACATCAGCAGGTGAAAAAGGGTTACAATGAGGTCCGGCACATGCGTGATTTTGTGGCAAACGGTGGCTCGCTGAGTGGACTGGTGAAAAAACACTGTGAGATCTGGGCGGGGCATTAAGCGCGACGTTTGCGTTAACCAACGATATCCCCGACAATGGCTTTTTAACTCAAGTTTAACAATGCCATGAAACACCCGCTTGAATCACTGATGACCGCCGCCGGGATACTGCTGCTGGCTCTGCTTTCCTGTCTGTTGCTGCCCGCCCCTTCGCTTGGCCTGGTGTTGGCGCAAAAGTTAGTCACAACCTTTCATTTAATGGATCTTAACCAGTTTTATACTTTGTTGTTCTGTCTGTGGTTCTTGCTTCTCGGGGTGATCGAGTATTTTGTACTGCGCTTCATCTGGCGGCGTTGGTTCTCGCTGGCAGAATAGACCCGCGAGAACCCGTATACCGTTAATGTGTGCGGCTGTGATTTTCTTTACGATACGCCCCAGGCGGCTGGCTAAACGTACGGGTAAAAATACGCGTGAAAGTCTGCTGCGAATCGAAGCCATACTTTAGGCAGATATCGTAAACTTTTTGGTCGGTATCGCGCAGATCGCGTGCCGCTAATAATAGCTTACGTTCACGGATATACCGCCCGAGGCTCTCGCCTTTGTACTGCAGAAAAAGGCGTTGCAGATGCCATTTTGAATACCCCGCATGGCGCGCAATATCATCAATGCGCAAGGGTTGATTCAAATTATCATCAATCCATTCAACAATCGTATCAATTACCTGAGCAGAAATCGTCATCATGCTCTCCCCTCTGTTCATTGCGTTGCCTGCTGCCACCAGGCCGTAAACTGTTGGTCCGGTTCGGACAGTGCTACCGGCTCACCCAGCATCGGCGTCAGCAATCGGTAATGTTGGCGGCGACTGGCAAGTGCCAGTCTTTTGTAGGGATCATCCCAGGTGTGTTTTGCCAGAACGAAGCGACCCGCATGTCCGGGTAATACCGCTTTCGCGTGGAGATCGGCTGCGGCCTGGGCGGTCTCTTCCGGCATCATATGAATGAACTTCCAGTCCTGGTCATACTGACCATTTTCCATAATTGCCAAATCGACCTTGCCAAACTGCTCGCCAATCGCTTTAAAATGCGGCCCGTAGCCGGAGTCGCCGCTGTAGTAAACATTCTGTTCCGGCGTTTCAAACATGAAACTGGCCCACAGCGTTTGGTTACGTTTAATCCCCCGGCCAGAAAAATGGCGGGCAGGCAGGACATGGACGATCAGTGAATCCGTCACTTTGACGGATTGATTCCAGTCGCGTTCCTCAATGATCTCGCTGTTCATTCCCCAGTAACGCAGGTGCGAACCTACGCCAAGCGGTGTAATCACGCGCTTAATCTTCGGCATCAGAGCCTTGATGGTGGCGAGATCCAGATGGTCATAGTGATCATGCGAGATAATAAGAAGATCGATCTCCGGCATCGTCTGCGCGGTCCACGGATACTCGCCGGCAAAGGCTTTATTCAGGAATGAAAACGGTGCGGCATAATTGCTCAACACCGGATCAATAAGAATACGCTGGCCCGCCAACTGCAAATACCATGAGGAATGCCCCAGCCAGACAAGGGTATCCTGCTGTGGCGATAAACTGGCGAGATCGGTCGCAACCAGGGGTAACGGCTGCGCGGGTCGCGCGTTTTCTCGCTTCGCGACCAGAAACTCCCACCAGGCCGCCAACATACCTTTGTTGCCGGTATAGCCTGGGGTCGGGACCTGATTATGAAACTGTCCATCACGATAGTGTGGCGACTGTTCAACCTGACTCAGTTGTGCTCCTTGCGGCGCCTGACCAAATCCGGCATTGAGTACAAACGGTAAACTTGCTGCTGCGGCAATGAGCATAATAACAACCACACAAACTGTGAGACGCTTCATATCCTGACCTTAAACGCGCTCCCTTTCCGCTGGGTTGCACGACTGACTCTTGATTATGAGTGAGTAAGCACTCATTATAGAAATCGAAAGTTTGTCGTCAAGATGATTTTCAATCTTTGACATTCGCCGTTGCGGTGCTGCAAAGGCCGTGATTCAATCCTATTTTTTTACAGACTTAGGGGTAAAGTGTAGTGGCTCGTCCGAAGAGTGAAGACAAAAAACAGGCATTACTGGAAGCTGCAACCATAGCATTTGCACAATCAGGTATTGCGGCCTCTACCGCCGTTATTGCCCGAAATGCAGGTGTCGCAGAGGGAACGTTGTTTCGCTATTTCGCAACAAAAGATGATCTGATCAACGAGCTTTACCTCCATTTAAAGCAAGACCTCTGCCAGTCAATGATGGCAAATCTTGATCGCTCAGTGACCGATGCCAAAACCATGACTCACTACATCTGGAACAGCTACATCAGTTGGGGTCTGGACCATACTTGTGGACATCGCACTATCCGCCAACTGGCCGTCAGCGAGAAAATCAGCAAAGAAACCGAACAGCAGGCTGACGATATGTTTCCGGAACTGCGCGATTTATGTCATCGTTCCGTTCGCCCTGAATTTATGTCTGACGAATATCGTGCCTTCGGTGATGGGCTTTTTCTTTCACTGGCAGAGACAACCATGGAATTCGCCGCCCGCGATCCTGCCCGCGCGAATGAATACATTTCGATGGGGTTTGAGGCCATGTGGCGCGCACTAACCCGCGAGGAAAAATAATGGACGGCCAAACGCTGCATGCTTGTGCTAAACGTATTGCGCTCGAACTCCCTTTTACCGAGCAATGCTGGCCGTTCGGCCCGGAATACGATGTCTTCAAAGTCGGCGGTAAGATTTTTATGATTGTCTCAGAGCAGCGCGGCCGTCCGTTGGTTAATTTGAAGTCAGACCCACAAAAATCACTACTGAATCAGCAGATTTACCGCAGTATCGAACCGGGCTATCACATGAATAAAAAGCACTGGATATCCGTCTACCCCGGCGATGATATTAGCGAGTCATTACTGACCGACCTGGTGAACGACTCATGGCATCGGGTGGTAGACGGCCTGCCTAAGCGGGATCAAAAACGCCTGCGGCCTGGCTGATTTATCGTTAGCGTCGATAAGTGTTTTTGCATTTTTCGGTCTTATCATTTTCCCGCTAACCCTGTACCCTGCTGAAACAAAACGCACCCGCAGGGTACGAAAAACCACCAGGAGTAGTTATGGATATTGTTTCTGTCGCCTTAAAACGTTACTCCACTAAGGCATTTGATCCGAATAAAAAACTGACCGCTGAGCAAGCAGAAAAATTAAAAACACTGCTGCAGTTTAGTCCGTCCAGTACCAACTCTCAGCCTTGGCACTTTATCGTTGCCAGCACTGACGAAGGAAAAGCGCGGGTGGCTAAATCCGCAGCCGGCGGCTTTGTGTTCAACGAACGTAAAATGCTGGATGCTTCCCACGTCGTGGTGTTCTGCGCCAAAACGGCGATGGACGATGCGTGGCTGGAACGCGTGGTGGATCAAGAAGAGCGCGATGGACGCTTTGCTACCCCAGAAGCCAAAGCGGCAAACCACAAAGGTCGTACATTCTTTGCCGACCTGCACCGCAAGGAACTGAAAGACGACAACCACTGGATGGCGAAACAGGTGTACCTGAACGTCGGTAACTTCCTGCTGGGTGTGGCGGCGATGGGTCTGGATGCTGTACCGATTGAAGGCTTTGATGCGGACATCATGGATGCAGAATTTGGCCTGAAAGAAAAAGGTTACACCAGCGTTGTTGTGGTCCCGGTGGGTCATCACAGCGTAGAAGACTTCAACGCTGCCCTGCCAAAATCACGTCTGCCGCAAGAAACGACGCTGACAGAAGTCTGATCCCCACATTTGCATAAGCTCCACACAGCGGTCATCATAGACCGCTGTTTATTAAGGAGACATTATGCAGGAATTGATATCTCAGGTAGAAGAACTCGGCATTGAAATAAATCACACCACCTCGCTGGTGATGATTTTTGGCATTATTTTTATCACCGCCATTATTGTTCACGTTATTTTGCACTGGGTGGTATTACGCGCATTTGAAAAGCGCGCCAACGCCAGCTCCCGCCTGTGGCTACAAATCATCACGCAGAACAAATTATTTCACCGACTGGCATTCACCCTGCAGGGTATCATTGTCAATATACAGGCCGCACTCTGGCTACAGAAAGGCAGTGAAGCCGCAGAAATATTAGTCACCTGCGCACAGCTGTGGATCATGATGTACGCCCTGCTGTCTTTATTCTCCCTGCTGGACGTGATTCTCAATCTGTCGCAAAAACTCCCTGCCGCATCACAACTACCGTTGAAAGGAATATTTCAGGGCATCAAGTTAATTGGCGCAATTATCGTCGGAATATTGATGATTTCCCTGCTGATTGGTCAGTCCCCAGCGATACTGATCAGCGGTCTGGGTGCGATGGCCGCCGTCTTAATGTTGGTATTTAAAGATCCGATCCTCGGACTGGTCGCCGGTATTCAGCTGTCAGCCAACGATATGCTCAAGCTGGGCGACTGGCTGGAAATGCCGAAATACGGTGCCGATGGCGCGGTTATTGATATTGGATTAACCACGGTAAAAGTACGCAACTGGGATAACACCATCACCACTATCCCTACCTGGTCGCTGGTATCAGACTCGTTTAAAAACTGGAGCGGGATGTCAGCTTCCGGTGGTCGACGCATTAAGCGCAGCATCAGCATCGATGCCACCAGCATTCATTTTCTCGATGAAGATGAACGCCAGCGATTACATAAAGCGCATCTGCTGAAACCCTATTTAACCACGCGTCACCAGGAAATCAGCGAGTGGAACCAGCAATTAGATGCGCCTGAGTCCGTATTGAATCATCGCCAGATGACCAATATCGGCACCTTCCGCGCTTATCTGAACGAATATTTACGCCACCATCCGCGCATTCGCAAAGATATGACGTTAATGGTGCGCCAGCTTGCACCCGATGACCACGGTTTACCGATTGAAATTTACGCGTTTACCAATACGGTGGTGTGGCTGGAATATGAAAGTATTCAGGCTGATATCTTCGACCATATTTTTGCCGTCGTCGAAGAGTTCGGTTTACGCATTCATCAATCCCCTACCGGAAATGATATTCGCGCACTGGCAGGCGTTTTTCAGCGTTAATCGGTAGCATGAAAAAAGGACCGATCTCATCACCAGGATGAGATCGGTTAGATATTAGCGGGACTTGCGACGCAGCAGTTTGAATGCCGCGAACAGGAACAAGATCCACACCGGCAGCAGGATAGCGGACAGGCGCATATCATCCATGGTGCACATCAGCACCAGAATCATGCCGAGAAAGGCGATACACACGTAGTTCCCTGCCGGATATAGCAGTGCTTTAAACTGCGTGTCACGTCCCTTACGACGCATCGCCGCCCGGAATCGCAGATGTGCCAGACAGATCATAATCCAGTTCAGCAGCAGCGTCGCCACCACCAGCGCCATCAGCAGGCTAAAGGCCTTTTGCGGCAGCACATAGTTGATGAGTACCACCAGCGACGTAATCGCGCCGGACAGAATCAATGAGTTCACCGGTACGCCACGACGGCTGACCCGGGTTAAGAATTTCGGTGCATTTCCCTGTACCGACAAGCCAAACAGCATACGACTGTTCGAATAAACACCGCTGTTGTAGACCGACAGTGAAGCCACCAGAATGACAAAATTCAGCGCAGATGCCACCACGTTACTGTCAAGATTGTGGAAAATCATTACGAACGGGCTGCTATTCGATTTTACTTCCACCCACGGATACAGCGCCAACAGCACCACCAGTGAGCCGATGTAAAACAGCAAAATACGATACACCACCTGGTTTACCGCTTTCGGAATGCTTTTTTGTGGGTCCTGCGCTTCGGCAGCGGTAATGCCGATCAGTTCCAGACCACCAAACGAGAACATAATCACCGCCAACGACAGGATCAGTCCGTTCCAGCCAGTCGCGAAAAAGCCGTTATAACGCCACAGGTTATCGATGCTTGCATGTTCGCCACCGTTGCCGGAAAACAGCATCCAGATACCAAAGCCAATCATGCCGATAATTGCCAGGGCTTTGATCAGCGCAAACCAAAATTCCGTTTCGCCATACAGACGCACGTTGACCAGGTTGACCGCATTGATAATCACGAAGAAAGCCGCGGCCCAAATCCAGGTTGGGACATCAGGCAGCCAGTACTGCATATAAATTCCGGCGGCGGTGAGTTCTGCCATGCCAACCAGCACAAACATCACCCAGTAGTTCCAGCCAGACAAAAAACCGGCAAACGGACCCCAGTATTTATAGGCAAAGTGGGCAAACGATCCTGAAACGGGTTCTTCAACCACCATTTCGCCCAGCTGACGCATGATCAGAAACGCGATGATCCCGGCAACACCGTAACCGAGTAATACAGCAGGTCCCGCCATCTGAATAGCCGGGCCGATTCCCAGAAACAAGCCAGTACCAATTGCGCCTCCCAGCGCAATTAACTGAATATGGCGGTTTTGCAACCCCCGCTGAAGCGTCGGTTCATTCGTCGACGCGGCATCAGACACGCTGGTGTCAGATGCAGTTGACGCGTTTTTCACGCCCTACCCCTGTGTGGTTTTTATTGAAGGGGCTTCTTTTAACATTTCAACCTGGTTGTCGCAAGGCGCAATCGTTTGGATACGCCGGGCATCCTTGCCCAACGCACCGAGGCCCAGGAAAAAAAATCAGAAGTCGTAACTGACGGAAACCTTCAGCGTGCGCGGCTCGCCCTGGAACAGATAAGTTCCGGTATCATCAATACCTGACCAGTAATTTTCGTTGGTGACGTTATCGACCCCTGCACGCAAAATCATCTGGTTCTGGTTTTGATTGAGTGACATACGGTAACGCACACCTAAATCCAGTGTGGTAAAACTGTCGAGTTTCTTGGTATTTGCCGCGTTGGCATACTGAGCGCCAGAATGGTTCAGCCGTGCCGTCGCGGTGAGTCCTTCAACCGGTTTAATATCATATTCAGCCCCCAGCACCGCATAGAAGTCCGGTACGCCGATTGCCGTGTTACCGTTGTTGACGCCGTTTTGATTTTTACTGAGCGTCGCATCCAGCCACGTTGCACTGGCGTTCAGCCGCAATCCTAACACTGGCTCACCAAAAACATTCAGCTCCACGCCACGGTTACGCTGCTCACCGTTGATGGCGTAATACCGGGTCTGGCTATCCAGTTGCGCGACCGGCATTTTGATTTCAAACAGCGCCAGTGAGCCGCCGACACGCCCAAAGTCGGTTTTGACCCCAACCTCATTCTGTTTTGCATGGATGATTCCGGTGCTTTGACCGTAGTTCACCGCATTACTTGGCGCGGTGCTGCCTGGCTGTAGCGATTCGGTATGGTTCGCGTAAAAAGAGAGTTCCTGCCACGGCTTGTATACAACACCGTACGTCGGCATCCAGCGGCTGTCATCAAAACTGTTCTTAACGTTTTCAGCGCCAGTTTCTTTGTTGTAATCACGTACCACGACCTTTTGGTGGCGTGCGCCGACGGTAAACAGAAGCTGATCATCAAGCACGCCCAACGTATCGCTGAGTAACCACCCCTGACTACGCGTACGTCCACTGGTTAACGGATCGCTATAGTTACCTCCCGTCGCCGTCACCGCGGGTTTTGCGACAGCTTGCGTATCGTAGATATTGACGTCCGGACGTGCGGCACGTGACCCCATGCGCCAGGCGATTTTGTCTTCTTTAGTGACGGCGGAATAACCTACGTTTACCTTATGCGACACAAAACCCGTATCAAAATTCCCGCGCAGCCCTGCCATCCCGCTGAACGCATCAATAATACGATTGGTATCAAGGCGTCCGGCTTTCGCGTCACCGGCCTGGTTGTATATTTCCGGGGCACTGTACAAGCCAATCTCATGCGCGTGTTGCGCGCCTAAACCGGCATAAGCGGTCCAGTTATCGGTCAGATCATATTCCGTGCGCGCCATTCCGAACTCATTTTCAATATCGCTATAACCCCATCTCTGGCTATAGTTGTGCGTATTTTTCGGCAGATCGGGGACAAATGGCACATAGTAAATATTGATCCCCATGTTGCCACCGTGAAACGTCTTTTTCTGATACCCAACGTCTAATGAACTGCGGAAACGGTCGCCACGGTAATCCAGTCCCAGCGATGCCAGCGTAGTACGGCGTTTATCGTCGTCTACCGCCCCCTCCCCTTCACGATGCAACAGATTCACACGGGCGCCGACCTGGTTATTGTCACCAAAACGGCGTCCGGCATCGAGCGACGTTCCCACCTGTGAGTCACTGGTGTAATCCATACCGAGGCGTGTGATCGGCGTATCGTCTGCATGCTTGGGTTCAAGATTAATCATCCCGCCAACGCCGCTACCGGCCGCGCCATTGAGCAATCCATTCGCACCTTTAAAGATTTCAACGCGATCGATCATCTGCGTATCCACCACCTGACGCGGCAGCACACCGGATAATCCACCAAAAGTCATATCATCGCCGTCAAGTTTCAGGCCGCGAATACGGTATGTCTCTGCGTAGTTACCGTAGCCTTGTACCGCCTGCACGCTCGCGTCATTGGCGACAACATCGGCTACGGTCTTAGCTTGCTGATCTTCGACTATTTTTGAGGTGTAACTTATAACGTTAAATGGCACATCCATGGCATTTTGCTGACCTAGCATCCCCAGCCTGCCGCCATTGGCGACCTGGCCGTCGAGAAAAGCAGGCAGTAACGTATCGCCACCGGATTTAAAATCACTTCTCTCGGCAGCCTGGACCACAATGGTCTCTTCCGCTTCTGTGGGAGTCTCAGCAGCATTCACCGTGCCGGAAAGCGCGCCAATAGTAGCGGCCAGCACCGTTTTTCTCATTAAGTGTGCGTATGTTTTAGTGTTGTCCATAGCCATGCCATTAAAAGTCTGACGACGTTGCCGGAGAGCGCCCCGGCAACATGGTGTTATTATTTATTCAGATCGATACGCACCACGTTATCTGGCGCGGAGGTGGAGTGGTCTTTATTGAATTTCTGTTTCACTGTAACAAACAAGGTTTGGCCATCAGCAGAGAGCAACAGGCTGTTTGGATTGGGGAGGAGATCCCAGCTTTTCTTCACGCTGTAATCCGTTGCATTCAGGCTAAGCAATTTTCCGGAATCACGCTGGGTAATATAGATTTCGTTGCGTTTTGCATTGAATTTCACCGCCAGCGAATCCCCGATATCCAGCTGTTTAAGCAGCTTGCCCGTATGAATATCCAACACCAATGTCGTTTTCGCTTTGGAATTGTCGGTGACAAACAGGCGACCGGTTTGCGGGTCTTCCGCCATATTCAACAGCAACGCGGGTTTATCGCCCAGCGGTTGCCAGCGTTTTTCAACGCGCTGAGTGCGTGGGTTGATAACGAGGATTTCACCGCCGCCATTTGCCGCATAAATACGCTGCGTCATTTCTGAGTAATGCAGTCCGGTCATCCATTTACCGGTATTTTTAATCCGGGTTTTCAGTTTCAGCGTTTCAGCATCAACCACCCAAATCACCGCCGGATCGGCAACGGCGCCAATATAGAGCAGACCATTATGCAACAGCACCTGACGTGCGCCGTACGGGAATCCTTCTGGGTTACGTTCCGGGAATAACACGCGATTCTTCACTTTGCCATCAGCGGTATTCAGCGCGCTTAGACCACCATCCAGAGAGTTGGTGACATACACCGTTTTACCGTCTGGCGAGATAGCCATACCAAAGTTTTTCAGATCGGTGTGGCTCAGACCGAGGGTCTTCAGCGTTTGCGGTTCCAGCTTGTAAACCACCCCACCCTGAACATCTTTGAACCCTTCCGCACTGGCGACGTACAGCGCATCACCCGCTGGACTCAGCGCCATTTCATACAAGCCATCAGCCAGTGCTCGCTGCTGAATATCCGTTGCTGCCGGTGCGATTGTTTTTTCCTGTGCCACCGGGTTACTGGCTGGCGTGGCGTTAGCTGTGCAGCCGCTTAATGCAACGGCAACCAACAATGCCAGAGCGGATGTTGTTTTTTTCATTGTCGGGGTCCTTACCAGAGTTCACGCAGATTGTTAATAACAAAAAGAGAATGAGAACTATACGCATTATCTTTATCAGATCAAGAATAATTAGCTGGTGAATAAAAAAGATGAAACGAGGGTTTAAAGACGCGAAGAAGTGCGCGGCAGTACCGCTTTTTCATAATTACAGTGAATTATTCTGGACGAAAAGGCATCGCAGGCCACAGAATGCACTTTACTGTTTTTCCAACATTTTCAAACGGGTGAACCTGTCGTGGTTCAGTCACTCGTTTTTGAACCACGCCAGGCAACGACTGTCATGAATAAGATCATTAAACGACTTGAGATCGTCAAAAGCGCCATCGAACTGGAAGATGAAGAGATTATTTTCCAGCAGCTGGCGCATCTGAAAAATGAACCTTTGCCAGTCATTCCCGGCGTCATCGTGACGGCGATTGAAGAACGGCGTTTCGGCGATGCCCTGCGTGAAATTACACACTGGCTACAATCCCAGCGCGCAGTATCAACGTGGCAGGACCCCGGCATTGCCGCCAGTAAGCTCGAACTGAAAGCGCTTGAAACCCAACTGCGCGATCTGATTGATAAGCGCAACACGCGCATTCAAATCCTCGATGATTTCAATGACCTGTACCATCTTCGTCTTGGACCGTTGATGAGCCGAATTCTCGAACTGCGTAAGCAGCTGGCCGCCAGCGCGCAACGTAAGCAGGAAGCAGAACGAAAACGTCGGGAAAAAGATTATCAGTCCTGCCTGCACTATATTTCACAGGCCGTTGATCAACTGGCGAAACTCAAGCAGCACTGGGTAAATCTGAGTTCGGACTCCCGCGAATCCGTGGAAACTCGCCAGCGCATTCAGCAACAGACTGAGCTTATCACCGCCCTGCTGGCGGAAATTCGTGAACTGGAAAACGACTTTTCTCGCCAGGACGAC
Source organism: Citrobacter sp. HN-141 (assembly GCF_033341895.1). Classification (NCBI taxonomy): domain Bacteria; kingdom Pseudomonadati; phylum Pseudomonadota; class Gammaproteobacteria; order Enterobacterales; family Enterobacteriaceae; genus Citrobacter; species Citrobacter sp. HN-141. Next base: position 39,339 of record NZ_JAWPBF010000027.1, read on the forward strand.
AGCGCGACCCGTCAGGCACAGGAGGAAGCCAGCCATGAGTATGATGAATATCAGGAACAACAGCAGGATGCACAGCACCGTTACACCCGCGACCAGCGGCTTTCAGCAGATGAACGTAATGAGTTAAAACGCCTGTGGCGTCAGGCCAGTCGCCTTTGCCACCCGGACGTGGTAGCGGATGACCTGAAAGAGAAAGCCCATCAGATGATGGTACAGCTTAATCAGGCACGACAAAATGCCGATCTGGCCGCGGTTAGGGCATTATTGACCCAGTTACAAGCCGGGCTCGAACCGATGATGGCAAGTGACCGATTAAACGATCTGCAGCATTTACGCAGCAAGATTCAGCAGCTCAGGGAGCAAATTAATGCGCTGCTCAAAGAGATTAGCGATCTGGAGGCGGAAAACGCCTGGCGTCTTGCCACTTCAGTAACAGACAAAGAAGCCTACTTCTCCGATCAGCAACGAGCACTGACAGAAATCCGCACTACGCTGGAAATGCAGGTACAACAAGTGGAGCAAGAGCTATTGGCTGGCTAAGAAAATTCGCGTACAAAAAGCAGACAAAAAAGCGGCTGCAAGACTGATTTTTAGATTAAGCACGAAAAGCTTACTTTAGATAAAACACCTTAAAATCAATAAACCAAAAGAATATAAATCTAAATTATTTTCATTTACAGCCCATTAATTCAAATCAAACGCTATTTTCTTCTTCTGAACATTTATCTCCTTTCCGGCCCTGTCTTTGATTAAGAATTCTCCTGGTTGTTTCCTTCCCCGTTAAGAAAATCACATATCTGTTTGAAATTAATAAAAATTAACAATATCCCCCTTCAAAACCTATAGGAATCCCCTGTCATTATCGAATCGACGGACACAAAACCCCGCCGATCAATAAGCGAAATCTATCAATCATCTTCACAGAGGTGATTTAAACGATTTATCTTAAATTTTAACAAAGTGTAATATCTACTGGTAATGACTCCAACTTATTGATAGTGTTTTATGTTCAGATAATGCCCGATGACTTTGTCATGCAGCTCCACCGATT